>JAUNJD010000267.1 GCA_030523205.1 Bacteroides sp. | reverse complement strand
CCCTCTGCACGACCTTCCGCACGCCCCTCTGCACGACCTTCCGCAAGGCCTTCTATGCGACCTTCCAGTTTAGCCGAATCCAACACATCGTTCTGAACCATGACCGCACTGATGTGACGGTCGTATGACAGACGCTCCTCCTTAGTCATGGAGTAATACTGCAAACGCTCGCGGGCCTCGCGCAAACCGGGAGCCTGCGTATCTTGCTTGATGATGCCGTTCTTCAAGTATTCCATCCATTCTTCCAATGGGGTCACGGCAGATTGGTTGAACTCGTTCACACGAATCAGGATGTATTCCGGGAATATATCTGCCGGCAAACGGGTGATGAAGGCTCCTTTCTCCTTGACGTTCACCCGCAGTTCATCCTTCGTATGGACGCCGATGAAACGGTTCTGTCCGTGGTATAGGTAATCCGTCCCCTTGCCGATGTCGAAGTACAGGATGCTGATGGAATACACTTTCTTCACGTTGTGGTAGGTATTTCCCAGCGATATATGCTCGGTGATGGCCTTGGCCACGCCGTAGAGAATGCGCTCCAGGTAGTACAGCTCGCGGGTGTTCTGCACCTCCACAATGATGATTTCCCCCTTGCTGTTCTTCGCCTTGATATCTACACGATTGAACTTGTCTTCGGCGGTCTCCTGGTTTCCTTCGCTCTCCAGAATCTCCTCAATGGTGATTTTCTCGCCGAGGAACACAGTCAGGAAACCTTCGAGCACGCTGAAGTTCGCCTTCTGGCGCAGCAGACGCTTGATGGCCCAGTCGAAACGTATATACCTGTCTTGCAGTTCATCCATAATGTTTTTGTATTTAATGTAAGTAGTGCTTCGGCACAAAGGTAAGATTTTTTTTTGAATGCAATACTAACAAACGCATATCAGTTAATATCAGACAAAAGTAACAATAAAAAGAAAAAACATCGTTCAAAGTCTGTGTAAAATATCTATATTTGAGGAATTATTAACCCAACGAACGAATATGAACGTAAGTAAAACGCTTTTAATAGCAGCAGGACTCGCCATTGCCGTGAACGCTACTGCACAAGTTTCCAAAACATTCTATGTAGCCAAAGCCGGCACATTGGTAGAACTCATGACCGAAGACGAAGCCAACGAAATAACCCATCTGACTTTGCAGGGAAAGCTGAACGCCATCGACTTCCGCCACCTAAGGGATGAGTTCAAAAGCTTGGAAGTGCTGAACATCGCCAACGCATCCATCAGCCTATATACAGGCAAGGGAGGCACATTCCCCGACCGTTTCTACGTCTATCCGCCCAATTGCATACCGGCCTACGCATTCTGCAAGAAGGTCAACGACAGCACATACGTGGGAAAAGAGACGCTACGACAGGTAGTCCTTTCCGACAAGATAAAGAACATTGAAGACGCCGCATTCAAAGGATGCAGCAATCTGGAGGTGTGCCAGATTCGCAAGAAAACGCCCCCCAACCTCATGGAAGAGGCCATGGCCGACAGCGTGACGGCAGTATTTGTTCCACTGGGAAGCAGCGATTCCTACCGCATCAAGAACCGTTGGGGGACTTTTGCCTTCATCGAGGGAGACCCCGTAAGCACCAGCGTACAAATAAGCCACATGGGTAGCCTGGCCAGCGAACTCATACAAAAAGGCCTCCAGCCCAAAGACATCAACTTCCTCACGATAGAAGGAAAAATGGATGAAGCCGACTTCATCCTCATACGAGACTATATGCCCAACCTCGTCTCCATTGATTTGGAAAAATGCAATGCCACTGCCATTCCGGAATATACCTTCACGCAGAAGAAGTATTTGCTGAAAGCCAAACTTCCCCACAGCCTGAAATCTATCGGCCAACGGGCATTCAGCGGATGCGGACGCCTGTGCGGCACACTGGAGCTTCCTCCCACCGTCACGGCCATCGAATACGGTGCATTCATCGGATGCGACAACCTCCGTCACGTATTAGCCACCGGAAACAACATCACCACCTTGGGCGAAAAACTGTTTGGAGAAGATAGCAGCAGACTGATATACAAGCAGTAATCAGTAAAAGTTTCGCAAGCTGCAACTTATGAGTTGACAAGGGACAAGTTTACAAGAGACCGCAAGGGAGTTGACTGTATCTTGTCCGATGACTTGTAAACTAAAGAGTAAAGAAGTTAACAAGAAAAGCCTTGTAGCCTCGTTAACTTCTATGAATCATCTCCTCAATATGCAAAGAGGGTGCGTCTCCCGACGCACCCTCTTCTCTTTTTTTCTCTGACATATATATGTGTCAAACCGTAATCCATATTATTATTCCAATATTACCACACGGTTCAAGTAGTCTTTACCGAACATATTTTCAGCACCGCCGAAGCCTACCAACTCAAGCTGGCCGGCATCTACGCCTTCGGCAATGAAGGCATCGTAAACGGCCTGTGCACGCTTTTCGGACAACTTCTGGTTCGTAGAAGAGCTACCCGTAGCCTTATCGGCGTAACCGGCAATCTTGTACTTCTTGTCCGGATTAGCCTTCAGCACCTTGGCTGCCAACTGGATGTTAACCTTGCCGTAGTCATCGATCTTAGAGCTACCAATCTTGAAGAAGATAGCGCGCGGACCGGCCACCTGTACTTCCTTGACAACCTCCTTAACCTCCTGCTTAGCACTCGACAAAGCATTCTTGGTATTGGCCAAGTCGGTCTGAGCCTGTGCCAACTCGCTTCTGTACTTGTTAACTTCGTTGTTGATGGCAGCTTGGTCAACCTTGGCACTGCAAGAAACAAATTTCTTGCCACCGAAAGTATAAGTAGCACCCACCGTCAGCGACACAGCACCGTCCGTATAGGCACTGCTATAATCGCCGAATACAGAAGGCGATACCTCACCTCGTGCCTCAACGTTGATGTCCCAATTCTTGTTGATGTTGAACTGTCCCATCAAACCGACTGAACCGTTCACCAGTGCATTCACTTTATCGCGCTCGGTGCCGTAAGTCTTGGCAAACGTCAAGCCCGGACCGGCAAAAACAGAGAGGGTGAACAGGCGATCGGGGTTATAACCCGCAATGGCATTGGTCAGGTTGAACAATCCATCGATGCGCACCGTACCCATGTTGCGCTCCACCTTCTTGTAGGTATCCGCCTCCATGCCGTAGTTCGAATAGAGCTTCGTCCAAAACCCGGCCACTTGCAAACGGGTACCCCAAGTGGGGTTGAACAGTTTTCCCACCGATATGTGGATCAGTGGCGTTATGGCATGTCCGATGCCATAATCGAAGTTGTCAGGGTTGACGCAAGCCTGAGCTCCTATACCGGCACTGACAAAGATGTTGTCAGTGAACTTCTCACTGTAGTAGGTCTCTTTCTCCTGCGCTCCTGCCGTGATAGACAGTCCTGCCAACAAGATAGATAATATACTGAATTTATATTTCATTCTTTTCTTTCATTTAATCCAGCCCCCGTCCGATGCCGGAAGTGCTTTTCATACACTTCCGGACAGATGAGACTTATTCAAAGAATATTATTCAAAGGTAATGATACCACCACCGGCGTTCAGGTCGTCACCGTGGCCGTGGCTGTGACCGGCTTCCTTGTTGTAAGCCAACTTGTAGTTCACAATCTTCTTCATTGTTACCGGAACAGCTACTACTGTATGGCTACCAGCCAAAACAACTTGAATAGTGAATGTTGTCTGAATCTCATACTTGGTCAGTGTGAAACCGCTGATCTGCGTATTGGCAGGGATTTCAATATCCTGAGAGTAAGATACAGCATCATAGTCGTTGGCAGGAACGATGTTACCATTGTTAGCCTTCACAAGCTTCAGAAGCAAGTTCTTGATGTAGCTTTGGTTAGCACTCTTGAAGCTAGGCAACTGAGCTGCCACAGACAGAGCCGGTGTATTACCATTGAATGCAGAACCACCATCATATGTGCCCTTTACGGTAACGATGCGTGCTACATCAGCTGTGTAAGCCGAATAAGAAATTACTTCACTTGTAGCAATCGTATCGCTCGTAGCAATCGAAGATTCAAAACCAAACATGAACTTAGAGAAGTGGCTAATCTTACCTACAATGTTGGAACCTGTTTCAGAAACTTCTGCATAGTTGTCAGCTTCAACTTCCCAAGCACCGCTAGTGGCATTGTAGTACATCGTGTTCATATCGAAGTCACCGGATTCAACCTCATCCGTAGTGGCAGGCATCGTGATAGTGAGCGGGTTGGAGAACACAGCACCGTCAGGAGTACCTTCGTAGATACGAGCAGCAACCGATTCGCTTTCTTCCGAGATAGCGTTACGAGAAACTGAGATGGGACCTGCGTCACCTGTAAAGGCAATTACAGTATTAGCATCCAAAGAGATTACATCCGGAACAACCACTGTAGAAGTAGAAGTGCTTCCATCAGCATTCAGTTCAGCCACTGTAGAAGTAGCCGTCATGCTGAATCCGTTTTCAACAACTGCAACTACCGTATTGTCATCAACCGTGTAACCTGCAGCCGCAGCAGCTGCTAACAAATCATTCTTCGCTTCGCCCTCAATTGCCGATGCAGTAGAATAATCTTCTTCTGCGAAGCTATAGCTAGCCGAACCACCGGTTTCAGCAGTCTCGTCTGAAGGAACAACCATTGTAACAGTCAAGTTGTTGTTGGAAGTCTCACCCTTACCTACATAGTAGATGATCTGTGCCGTCGTTCCGGCCTGATAGCCAGACTTCATAGCCGTAACTGTTACCAAGGAAGTCGGAGCGATAATATCATGATCCTTCAGAGTCAAAGTGTAGTAACCATAGCCTGCTTCTACTACTTCATTGCTGCTAGTTGTATAAGCCTTACCGTCAACAGTAATTGATACAGATGCACCTGTAAGGGCTTCACCTCCTGCATTCTGCACCTTCACAAAGAAATAGT
>JAUNJD010000026.1 GCA_030523205.1 Bacteroides sp. | reverse complement strand
CCATAACCCTTAGTGATGGTTTGTGGATGCCTCAGTGAGGGATTCGGCTTGAGTCGGCGACTCAACCGGATTAAGTGAGGTACACAGAGGGGGAGTGTCCGAGAATTTGTTGGGGAATAGCCGCGCCGGAAACGTTTCCTCTCGAAAGCACACCCTTAGTCTTCGGGCAGGTCGGGAGGGAATCATTTCACTTACAAAGTTTATTGATACATTACAAATACACCTCTTTTATAAGAAGGATAGGGAGAAAATAGTGTAGAAGGGGAGAAAATAGTGCAAAGAGTGCTCGGTAGACGAATTTTAGGTTTGCAGTGGCCTACTATTACCTCTATAGATTCCTATCTGTTACCTGCGAGCTGTCAACGATTCTTATCAAGATAGGCTTGCAAGTCTTCCGCATCAAAGTTTTCGCCTATTTCATGGATACATCTTTGCAGGAGCAGCCGCTTTGTTTTAGTTTGAAACCCCTTTGTGGATATTTCATCAAAGGTTTTCCGCCAATCCGCATTTCTACCCTGTGGCTTGTGAATCTGTTGGACATGAAGATTAAAACTCATCAGATAATAATCCATATATTCGTGAAATGCCGGATAAGCTGAGGCTTCATCCGTAAGCCCCTCGTTCATATTCCTATAATAGGCCGTATCACGGTTCATGCGATTGGTCTCATTGTTTTTCTTTTATCCAGTTATAACACTTAATCGCAGAATATTTCCTCCATCCGTAGTAGCTCGTCTCCTCGCATCTGTACTATCAGCGGGTGCAGTTGCGTGCCGTTGCACATCTGCTGCACGCGTTCGCCATTGGCATATCGGTGTATCTGCTCCACGGCTTCTTGCCATTGGGTTTCGGCTTGTGCATCCGTAGCCTTGGCGGATAGATACTTCAACTCGATGATGTAGCTATGGGCAGTTTGCGGGTAGCGCACGTGGTCGGGCATGAGGAAGAGGTCGCAGTAGCCGTGGTTTAGCTCTACTTCGGGGGCGGTCAGATAGAAGGCGTTGATGCTGAGATAGGCGGTGAAGAAGCCTTGCAGGTTGCGCTCGCCCTCGATGCCGGTGCGTACACTCGATGTCTTGGTGTAAGCATCGGTGATGAGTTGCAGCGTGGGATGCCAATCGCCACGCATCGCCATTCCTTGAAAAGCCCTTATCATGGTCATGAAGTCAAGTTTGGCTACCTGTTGGTATTCTGTCAGCAGGTATTCATAGTACTGTTTGCGTACATTGTTGTTGGGGATGCCCAGTTCAATCGCTATGCCTGCATCTCCGGTCATGGTAAGCATGCCATAGTAGTAGAGCAGACTGACGAAATTGTCCCTGTCGTAGATGCGCTCGGCAGGAAAGGAAAGGTTCAGGAAGGTTTCTATCTTGCCTTTGGCTACAATCTCGCGGATGATGCTGCGCTGCTCATCGCCCATGCCGTCCAGTTCGACGAGCCGCTTCATCTTGGTGTAGTCCGTGCGGGTGTTTACATCGAGCATCTGCTTGGGCGAGGTGCCATATTGCAGGTAGTGGCGCACGTAGTACACCACCATGTCACAGTTAAACATCTTCGGGTCGGTCTTCAAGCATTCCTCGGCGAAGCAATAATTATCATACCACGGCTTCATCTCTGCAATCATCGCCTCGATGTCAGCCTTCAGTAAGCCGGCATCTTTATAGTATTGCAGCATGGTGCGCACATCCGTTTCGCTGAATCCCAGCATCATGTTGAATATCGGCTCGGTGGAGATGTTGAGGGCGATGTTGAATCCGCTTGTCAAGTCGTCTAAGGTCACGGGGCTGATGCCCATCATCAAGATACGATTAAAATATGCCTTGTATATCTTGAAGACTTCGCGGTAGAAGCCGGTGGCGTGCGTCAAGGCATGATATACCTCCTGCCCGCGCTCGTTCAGCACGTTGTTGGTGAAGTTGTCGTACTCGTCGATGATGAGGTAGAGTTGATGCCCCTTCATCTTGGCTTGTGTACAGATATAGATTAGCTGTGCAGAAGAGTTTGTGCCGAAAGCATTCACTTCCTCGCAGAAGTCCTCGTTATAATACTCGGCATATTGTTGGGCGAAGGCCTTCAGCTTGATGGAGCAATAACTGTGAAAGTTTTCCGCCAAATCTCCCGAGCCGGTGTCGGCTTGCGAGAAGTCGAAGTATATAACCTGATATTTCCCCTTCAGTTTTGTAGGGTGCTCTGCTATCCAAAGACCCTTAAATAATTCATCGAACCGGTCTTGTCTCGATATATCGTAATACTCCTTCAGCATACTTAGGAATATGCTCTTACCGAAACGGCGCGGACGAATCAAGAACAGAAAATCTCCGGCTGCCTCTAATCGGGGCAGAAACATGGTCTTGTCCACGCAATAACGGTTCTTACCACGCAAATCGACAAAATCGGCAATGCCGTAGGGCAACATCTTCACTTCTTCCATACTTCTGACGGTCTTCTATGGATACAACATTCTATATTCTTATTTCCCACAAAGATAGCGAAGTGCAGTGAGCACACAAAATAAAAAGGAAAACTTTTATCGGTCGTTACTTTGATTGACGAACTGTATTTTAATACGGTTTGTGTTCTCTGAACGAGTAAAACAGAGAATGGGTAAGTGCTACGCTAGGCCTCTTCAACTTAACCCTTATTTCTTCAGCTTGCTGCTAGGCAGGTGGCCGAACAGCTCCTTGTAGCACTTCGTGAAATACTTCGGGTCGTTGAAGCCCACGGCGTAGGCCACTTCGGACACGTTGATGTCGCTGCTGCCTTCGCGGATGATTCGTTGTGCCACGTTCAGCCGGTAGCCTTTCATGAACTGTCCGATGGGTTGTCCCGTCAGCACCTGCATCTTCTTGTTGACCATCGTCTTGCTGTACCCCATGTCGCGCACGAAGCACTCAAGGTTGTAGTTGCAGTCGGCGTAGTGCTGCGTCATCAGCTCCACGGCGCGTGCTATGAATTGCTGGTCCTTGGAGTCCTCCTTGATGTGAAGTTCCTCGATGTTGCTGTTGGTGGAGAACATCTTCTTGTATCGGTTTCTTAGGTTCAGTATGTTGCGGATGCGCAGCAGCAGCACTTCTTCGTCGAAGGGCTTGCAGAGGTATTCATCGACCCCTATCTCGAAGCTCCGCTTTTCCTGTACGTCCGAACGCAGGGCAGTGAGCATTAGGAAAGGTATGTGCGAGGTGGCCAGATTCTCCTTGATGCGGCGCGACAGCTCCATGCCGTCCATGACGGGCATCATGAGGTCGCTGATGATGAGGTCGGGCATCGTCTTCTCCACCAGTTCCAAGGCTTCCTCTCCGTTCTCGGCCTCCATCAGTTGGTATTTGCCTTTCAGCAGGCTGCTGATGTAGGTGCGCATATCTTTGTTGTCCTCCACGATGAGGATGAGCGGGCCGGCCGATGAGCCTGCGAGGCTGCGCGGTTCTTCTTCCTTGGCCGCTTCGCTTCTCTGTTCCTTCGCTTCGTCGGCCCCTTTTCCGGCAATCAGCGGCATCAGTATGCGGAAGGAAGCTCCCTTGCCGCGATTGTTGCGGGCGTATATCTCTCCTCCGTGCAGTTCGATGATTCGGCGGCAAAGGAAGAGACCGATGCCCGTTCCGCTTTGTCCCGAAATGGGGTGTTGTCTGTTTCCCGGCGATTGGTAGAAGCGATCGAATATCTTGTCGAGGTCACCCTCCGCAATGCCACGTCCGGTGTCGCAGACGTTGATGTAGAGCAGACTTTCGCCTGTCTGGCCACGGACGGAGGCTACGAAGATGTCGATGCGGCCGTCCGTCGGCGTAAACTTGATGGCATTGGACATGAGGTTGACTATCGCCTTATGCATATAGCCGGCATCCAGCACCAAGCAAGGCTGTGACAGGTGCGCATAGACGCATACCTTGATGCGGCGTTCGTCCGCGTAGATGCGGAAGGGCAACAGCCACTCTGTCAGTAAGTCCATGAACCGGCACGGCTTCTTGTCGAGGTTCACGTTGTCCGTATCCAGCTTGCGGAAGTCCATCAATTCGTTCACCAGCGAAAGCAGATAACGTGAATTCTTCTCAGCCAGTTGCAGCTGGGCTTTTACGTTCTCCTCCTTTGCCTCCTTCAGTGCGTGTTCTATGGGACCCTGTATCAGGGTGACGGGCGTGCGAAACTCGTGGGTGATGTTGGTGAAGAAGGCTATTTTCTCGTCCGTCACCTCCTGCACGTGTCGAGCCATG
Source organism: Bacteroides sp. (assembly GCA_030523205.1). Lineage (GTDB taxonomy): Bacteria > Bacteroidota > Bacteroidia > Bacteroidales > Bacteroidaceae > Bacteroides. The sequence goes on along the minus strand of JAUNJD010000026.1, from coordinate 21,406 downwards.
GCTTCCAGTTGCTTGTTCTGTACGGCCAACTCTTGTGTGCGTTCTTCCACCTTCTTCTCCAGACGGATTCTCTGTTCGCGGTATCTGCGCAGGCGGCTGCGGTAAAACAGCCACGAAATGAGGCCGGCAGCCACGAACAGCAGCAGGTAGAACCAAGGAGTCTTATAGAAATAAGGGATGATGCGGATGCCTATTTCCGTCGTCTTGTCCGACCACGCGCCTTGTTCGTCCGTGGCACGCACTTGCAGCGTGTATCTGCCCGGTGGTACGGCGGTGTATCTCACCCAGTAGTCGCCTTGCCTCGTCTCGTTCCATTCGCTTTCGTATCCTTTCAACCGATAGGCAAAGCGGATGCGGCTGTTGCCCTCGTACTCTTGGGTGGTCAGCCCGATGGAGAAGCGACTTTCACTCTCGTGCAGGGTGATGTTGCGGGCAGTCGTGATGTCTTGCTTCAGGTAACCGCCGGAGGAGGGATATACGGCGTTTCCCGCGATGTTCAGCGAAGTCAGCTTCACTGTAGGTGCCGGTTGCGGCAGGGCGTTGCTCTCGGGGTGGATAATCATCAGTCCGTCGGTCGTGGCCAGATACAGGCGGTCGTGCTTTGGTGAGTAGTGGATGCCGTTCAGGTAATACTGCGTCATGGGCAGTCCGTCGGCCTGCGTGTAGTTGGTGAATGTCATGGTCGGTACGTTTAGCTTGGAGATGCCGTTGGCCGTCGTCAGCCACAGGTGGCCTTGCCTGTCTTCGGCTATGCCTATCACCGTGTTGTTGGCCAGTCCGTGGCGGGTGGTGTAGTCCTCGAAGGTATATTCACCGTTCACTTCCCCGGTCAGTCGGTACAGTCCGCTGCCGTTGCCGCCCAGCCAGATGTTGCCTTCCTTGTCTTCCAGGATGGCATTTATCTTCTCCAGTCGGCCCGACTGCGGCTCGTCCAGCTTGTACTTGAAGTAACGGTATGTCGGCCTCTTGCGCGAGCGGGCAAAAGAGGACAGGTTCATGACGAACAACCCCTGCGTGCTTCCTATCCACAATCGCTTTTGCCTGTCAATCAGCAAGGCATGGATGGCCTCGAACTCATTGTCCACCTCGTCGAAGGAGATGCGGGCAAAGCTGTCCGTCCGTTTGTCGTAGAACAGTAAGCCACGGGTAGAGCCGAACCATATTACGTGGTTGAGGGTATCTTCGCAGGCACTGTTGATGAAGTCGCCCTCCAGCGTGGGGAACTCCTCGCGGGTGTATCGTCTGAATTGCCGGTTGTGCGTCGTGTTCAGGTCCAGCTTGTTGATGCCTACTCCCCACGTGTAAATCCATAGCTTGTGGTCGGCTGTTGGCAGAATGCCGGTTATCGTATTGTTGCTGATGGAGGTGATGTCGTTCGGACGGAAGAGGTAGCGGGCCGATGCGTCGGTCTGCGGATTCCACTGCACCAATCCCCTTTCGGCAAATCCCATCCACAAGTTGCCATCAGGGTCTTCGGCAAGGGCGTTCACGGGGGCGTAGTTCTCTGCTGCCAGCATGGGCGGCGTCCAGCGTTCGGCTTGCAGACGTTTGGGTGCCAGCAGGTTGATGCCTCCGCTCTCCGTGCCCAGCCAGATGGTCTCTCCCCGGGTGAAGATGCAGTTGATGGCGTTGCAGTTGATGATGCTTCCGCTGCGGCTGTTGGTCTGACGGACAAAGGAGAAGGAATCTGTATGGCGGTCATAGACGTTCAGTCCGTTCAGCGTGGAGACTATCAAGTGGCCGCGTTCGGTCAGCTTGATGTCGGTGATGTAGGCTTGGCTGAGCATTCCCGCACGGTGCGTGGAGTAGCGGTATCTTTTCCATTCCTGCGACTGACGGTTCAGTCGGAAGAGGCCTCTGTTGGTACCCATCCAGATGTAGTCTCCGTCCAGCTGCATACAATGTATCCTCCAGTCGTCGCTGAAGGGGACGATGCTGTCCGACAGTGGGGCTGTCTTCAGTCGGTGTCCTTCTGCCTTTTCGAGCGTGCAGACTTGGTTGTCGATACCCGCACAGACGGTTCCCCCCAGGTCGAGTATGGCGACGACGGGCGATGCGGTCGGCATATCTATGCGGTGGTAGGTGCTTATCTCCCCCTGTTTGTCCAGCCCGATGCACCACAGGCTGCCCGTCGCTGCAATCCAGAGGTCTCCTTGGTTGTCCTTATAGATGGTGTGGATGTATTGGTTCATTACTTGCCGCAGCAGGGTGTCCGGAGGGAGCGAGAGGGTAGTGGTGGCATACGTGTTCAGGTCTAGTATGTCGATGCCTCCTTCCGAGGCTATCCACAGTCGTCGGAAGTTGTCCTCGCACAGCTTGTGTACAAAGTCGCTTTTCAGGCGTACAGGCTCCGTCTGTGAGTTGAAGTTCAGCATCTGATACCCGTCGTATCGGCCTATGCCATAGTGGGTGGCACTCCAGATGTAGCCGTTCGAATCTTGGCAGATATCATCTACATAGCAGTGAGGTAATCCGTTCTCTTCCGTCAGGAAGAGGAAGTTGTAGCGGCTGAAGAAGGAGGCTTCCTTTTGCGCGAAAGTTGCTTGTATGCAGCTTGCGATGCAGCATAAGAGTATAAGAGCCCGTTTTGTTAACATATTGTTTTTTAGATGAGTGGCCTAAGCCATCGCAAATATAGCTCTTTTTGGATATTTTGCCGCATTCTTCCATATCTTTTATTTTGCTTGTCGTGAGGGATGGCTTTGTTCTTTCATGGAGTGACTTGTTTGTCGCGAGGGATATATATATTTGACGGGAGAAGTAACAAGTCTGTTGACAGAAAGTGGTGATTGGTCCGTTTTCCCCGCTTCATTCACTCCTAGATAATTTGTCGGTATTTCGTTAACGCACTACCTTCAATGCTATACTCCTTTCTCGCTTTAAAAAAACGAACTGCCCTTGCCTTTGCTCCGAACGAAGCGATTCTCAGCCGTTTTGGGCAGGGACATCGGATGTAACTTTGTTTTTCCAGATTTGTTGCTATTTAGGAAGACGCCGTTCAGCCTCGGCTTTCGGATAGCTTTTTCGTTCCCTTCAGATTTTTCCTCAGTTGGGAAAAAAGTTCTTGGCAGTTGGGGAAAAAGTTTTTGATTTCTATCTTTTTAAAACATTCTCCTGAACCCTATCAATATTGTCCTTGGACGAATGTCATAAGACACGGTTTGCGAACTTAGCTCACTATATGCCGTGTACGTGTATTTGCGCTCATCAAAAGCGTTGCGGATGCTGCAAAACCATTCGTTGTCTTTGTGGAGATAGGAAACATGGGCGTCGAGTAGTACAATCTGCTGCTTGGCGTGGCTGGCGTAGTGATTATAGTAATGTTCACCTGACAGCCTCAACTGCCATTGCTTAGTGGGCATGCAGACGACAGAGAGTTGCTGCATGGTTCTCCAATTGTAGGTTTCGTATAGGCTGCTTTTCATTCTGTTGCTCGAAAACAGAGCCGTGTATTTCAGGTCCATCCACGAGGCAATGGTCGACTGGACGGTCAAGTCGGTGCGAAAAGAAGTGGTGCGAAAGGACTCTTCTACGGCATTTTGCGTGATTTCACTTTTACTTCGTTGGTACATGGTGTGCAGATTCACTTTCCCGTTAATGCCATCCAGCCCTTTCTGAATCGAAAAGTCCGTCATGAGCATTCGGCTGTGGCTATGGCCCGGCCTGTAGTTGTAGAACACGTGCGTATTGGTAACGGTTTTTTCCACCTGATTGTCGGATGTATCTGTCGAGCCGGAAACGCTGACATGGGCGAACAGCATTTCGATGGGGTTCGCATAGCTCAGCCGGAACGTGCCACGCGCTCTTTTCTTTCCCGGGAAAGAAAAGAAGCCGGAGGAGAAAGTCTTATAATTACTCATGATAGGTTGCAGATAAGCATAGTCGTACCCCGACGAGAGAGTGCCGGCAGCACCGCTGGCAAACAACGTAAAGAAAGGATGGACCTTCCATTTGCAAAAGACTTCCGGCATGTAGAACCAATGGGATTCATGGCTTGTAGCCGTCTTACGATACTGATAATAGCTTAGCGGCACTTGGAGGGAAAAGCTGAAAAGACGACTCTTATAGGCAATTTGTGGCATAAGCTTCAGCTGCCAATGCCAAACTCTGTGATGGTTTAAGAAAACAGTATCCACCGACAAGCCCTGAAACTCGCTCTCCAACCAATGGAATACAAACTGGAGATTGGCTTTCGTGGTGAAATTCCATCTTTTCCAATCGAAGCTGTGCGAAGCCTGCGCATCAGCAAACAAATGCTTGCGGCGGACAATTTGCGTAGAACGACTGTCTTCCTCCACCGTCAGATTCTCCGAAGAGTTGGTATAACTGCTATACGAGTTGACTTGCACGATATGCTTTCCAAATTTTCTAATCCATTCCAATTTATTGGACAGCGTGAACGGCTTGTTCCCTGCCTCCTGATTGATTCCCCAGTTGTTGTTGAGTACGCTGGAAGTGGCATCCCCCCACGTGGCCGAGGCACGCAGCAGGTTGTTCAGGTAGTAACGGTCTTGGTTGCTCTTAATCGACCATTCTCCTTGCAAGTTTCGTGAAATGCCCCAGTATTGGTCCGTGGCATCCATTACGAGAGTGGAGTCTGTCAGAAAATAGCTCGTGCGGCTGTCACTCCTGTAATTTGTGTGGTCATCGGAATAGGCAATTTGGGACTGCATAACGGTGTGCTTGCCCCATTTCCAGAGGTTGCTGCTATTCACGATGTGTGTGGTGCCTGTCTTTATCCTGTCCTCGTTCAAGTCCGTTTGTCGGGTGGGTGACACCTGAATAAAATCTGATAATTGGCTATCCTTGTAATTTTGCATATTCAGTATGTCGGACAATGTCAATGCTTCATGCTCCTTCGCTATCAACTTGCCACTATTGTTCGACTTGCATGTAGATGCACTCTGAAAGCGCTCTGAGAAATTGGCCACAAATAGCTCTCCCTCCCAAGTATAGGGGCGGATGCCTCCGGCAGCCTGCACATAACCTCCCCATTTTGACTTTGCCCCGTCCTTCAGCGTCAGGTTCAGGGCCACTTCGCGTTTGCTGTCATCATTCGTCGATGCCAACGCCTTGATAGACTGATGATTCTCAATAATCTCAGCCCGTGCTATGTTCTTATAAGATAGGTTCTGCGTGGCAATGCTGTATTTTTCGTTGAACAAGTCATTGCCTTCGATGTATAGGTGGCTGATTCGGCTTCCGTTGTAGCTGACCTGTCCATTGTCGCTTACGCTCACTCCCGGCATGTTCGCAAGCACATCGCCTATCGAGCGGTCTTGGGCGGTGGCGAAGCTGGCAATGTTATAGCTGATAGTATCACCCGATTGGCGTATCTTCGGTGCTTTTACAGCCACCTCTTTCAGCGTAAACACTTCTTCTTTCAATTGTACTTTGTATGCGTTGACACCACTCGAAATGTACTGTCTGTGCGCTTTGAACCCGATACACCGCACTTCGATATAGGCAGAATCCAACAAGGCTTTCTTGGGCTTCAGGCTGAAGGTGCCGTCGGCTGTCGTAATGCTATAAGCCAGCAAGTCTGCCGTAGAAGACAAGCCGGACTTTAAGAGGACGGTGGCTCCTTCTATTTTCTCTCCGGAGGACTCACTTCGCACTTCACCGTAGATAGTCCTTTGCTGTGCGTACACAGATAGGACATGGCACAATAGCGATACGAGGAAGGCGCATTTTCGCAGGGCACTTATACTCCGTCTCATTCTCTTTCTATCAAATCATACTTCAGTTGGCGCTTCGCCATATCCTTTTTCTTTGAGTCGGACAGCGTGATGGTCATGCCGGAAACGGCCGCAATGTATGCCACCGGGTCCTTGATGAAATTCCGATAGGCTTTCTGATATTTCAGCCTGTCGGTCGTGATGTACTTATGTGGCAAAGAACATATAGGCGAATCCGATTGCTTGTGGCCTACATACACAAAGGCGTATTCTCTGTTAGCATCATATACCTCTACTATCAGCCCGGGTAAGCCCTGAAACTTCCAAGGCCCATTGTTTATCGGCAAATCTGTGGTAAACCATGCTTCGTATCGGCGGCCTCTGAATGTGCAAGTGGCTTTTTGGCATTGAAAATCTCCTATTTCCTTCTTGTCGCTTGCTATCTGCCACCGGAGTTCGGGTATCGCTTCTGTGTATCTGTAGTGGTCTCCACCCACATTGTCGGTAAACTCTATTTCGTTTTTACCGAAATCTTTCAATACCGTATAAGATACGATTCGTTTGCCATATTTCTTCGAGCCATTGCTAATGATGTCCATTTGCAGACTTTGCCCGTCAGGAGAAGTAAGCAATGAATCGATTGTGTAGCTAGTGTTGCTAAAAAATATAGATGTCCGTTTGCCTATCCTTAGTGTCATCAAGTCATCTGTGGTTACTTGTTGTGTAGTGTCTTTCTTGAAGCTCATTCGGTAGAATACGTCTAAGAAAGAATGTTCTGCTACCTGCGCATAGATGCCCACCGATGACCATGCAAGGAGCGCAACGTAAATGATTAGTTTATTCATAAGAAGCAAGTTTAATGGTAATTTCCCCGCCTACTGTTCAGCGTTTCGGCTTTCGCTTTGTCTCTCCGGAAGACTGTGCAAAGAAACGGCTTTCCGCCCGCCGAATCTATAACAGCATTATAATCATTCTATAATCAATGAGGAGGCATCTTATTATATTTTTAAGGGGGGCAAATTATACGGTTTCTCATGGATAAGCGTTATATTTGTGTTTCAAAATAGAACTGTCGATGAAGAAGTTTTACTATATCACCTGTATAGCCACGCTTGCTATTATCGGCCTGCAACTCTTCTATATACATAGCTTGTATGTGAACTATTGTAGCGTGTTGCATCAAAAGGCCGAGGAAGCCTTGGTCCTTTCCTTGGATAAGGAATTTAGTTTGAGGAAAGGGAAACGTCCATCGGATAAAAGCGGAGAGGCTGTGCTACAAATAGAATCTTTCCACTTAGACCTGGATGGCGCAAGGGACAGAATGCCCGGCGCGTCAACAGGCGATGTGCTTCAGCAAATACGGCAGGATTTCGCGATGGAAAGGGGCTTGACACTTGAACTGTCTCTGCTGGATAGCATTTACTCATCCGCAATAAAGGGGCTGTTCGATTATTCCCTTATCCTGTATGACCGGAACAAGCAACCGGTTGAAGTGGCCGGTGCAGCGGACACCCTTTCTGCCGACTTCAGTTCAGTGCTTCATCCCATTGGTACGCATGGCTATCAGTACATTCAAGTGAAAACGTCTGTGTTATTGAGTCCTTTTATCCGGGAAGAGGCATGGGCGCTTTTCCTATCGGTTGCATTCATGGCCATTGCCTGCATCACTCTTCTGTTTCAATTCATTGTCATACGGAGAAAAACGAGGCTTCTGAACAAACAAGAAGAAAGTGTGAACGGCACCATACACGACCTCAAAGCCCCCTTGAACAGTGCCATTACGGTGATGAGCTATTTGGCCATGACGGTAAAGGAGCAATCGGTGCAGGAGATTGTCCGCTTGAGCAGTCAGAACTTAAAGCACCTGGTGAGCAATATCGACTCCTTGCTTATCATGGCTCGGAGAAACCGGAAGAAACTTGTCTTAAACCGAACCGAAGTAAACATAAGGACATTGGTAGAGCAAGTGAAAACAGAATTGGATATACTATACCAAGAAAAGCCCCACCAAATTATTATTGTGCCTCCTGCCGATACTCCCATCCTTGCTTATGTTGACTATATGTACATGGAGAATGTGCTGCGCAACTTGATGGAAAATGCCATCAAGTATGCCGACGACAACGTAAAGGTGACCGTGGATGCGACAGTGGACAATCATTCGTTGCATCTTTCCGTGTCGGACAACGGGTGGGGCATTTCGCCAAGCGACCTCAAAAAGATATTCGAGCCTTTCTTTCAAGTGCCCCAAGAGCACAACCTCCCCAAGAAAGGGTATGGCATAGGACTGACCCAGGCCAAATACATTGTGGAAGAGCATGGGGGACGAATCGGGGTGCAAAGTGAACGGAGGAAAGGCAGTTGTTTCACCATAATCATACCTTGTTAGACGATGGATAAGATGAAAGTACTACTTGTGGACGATGACATTGTTTTAGGAAACATCGCTACACTTGCATTGCAGCAAGCGGGATATGAAGTCCATTTCCAAACATCCCTATACGGCATTGTGGAGGTTCTCCATGAGCTTAACCCCCATATTATTGTGTTGGATGTGGAGATAGGAGATAAGGACGGAATGGCTACGGCACCCGACCTCCTGGCGGAAGCACCTGACACGCCCATCTTGTTCATCTCCTCGCACACCGATGCAGACTATGTGGTGAAATCCATGCAATTAGGAGCAGTGGGGTATCTGAAAAAGCCATTTGATGTAAAGGAACTCATTGCCTACGTAGGGCGTTTTGCATCTTTGGGCAACGATTCGCCCAAAGATTTTATGGCCATAGGTGAGTTTAAACTGCTGCACGAGGGGACTGTGTTGCTGAAAGATGAGGTGGAAATCAAGCGGCTCACTCCCTTTGAATACAAGCTATTGTGTCTGTTGGCCAAGAATCGGGACAAGGTAGTGACCAGGGAAGCAATTGAGGCCGAATTATGGGGTAGCAATGCCGTAGGCAGCAGCGAGTACAGCCTGAACAATTATATCATTCGTCTGCGCAAGCTGCTCGCTCTGGATGAGCGGATTGCCATCATCGCCCTCCCAAAAGTTGGCTATAAGCTTGTCTTGGGTTAAGGACAAAAAAATACCCCGGCAGTTGCCTGTCGGGGTGTCTCTCTGTTGGACTACCAAGATTCGAACTTGGACAAACAGAACCAAAACCTGTTGTGCTACCATTACACCATAGTCCAAACATAGGGCTTTCTGTTAAAAAGCGGTGCAAAGATAAAAGGAAGCCCCGAAATATGCAAATATTTCGGGGCTATTTTTTTGTTGGATGTGATAATTGGCTGGATTCCTTCAGAATCTCCGCCCTATAATTGTCAATTATTCATTATCAATTATCCATTAACTATAATCAAATAGTAGTTCTTCTTGCCGCGCTGTACCAGCAGGTACTTGTCGTCCAGCAAGTCGGCTGTGCTAACGACTTGGTCGAAAGCAGTCAGTTTCTCCTTGTTCAAGGAAACACCGCCACCCTGCACCAGCTTGCGCATCTCGCCCTTCGAGGCAAATACGGCAGCTTGCTCGGTGAAGAGGTCAACGGCCTTCACACCGGCAGCCAATGCGTCGCGTGACACCTCGAACTGCGGAACACCTTCGAACACAGCCAGCAGCGTATCTTCGTCCAGCTTCTTCAGCGAGTCGGAAGTGGCGTTGCCGAAGAGGATGTTGGAGGCATCTACGGCTGCGTTGTAGTCTTCTTCGGAGTGAACCATGATGGTTACTTCCTTGGCCAGACGCTTCTGCAGAACGCGCAGGTGGGGAGCAGCTTCGTGCTCGGCAGTCAGTGCCTCGATTTCTTCGCGAGACAGAGCGGTGAATATCTTGATGTAGCGCTTGGCGTCTTCGTCGCTCACGTTCAGCCAGAACTGGTAGAACTTGTAGGGAGAAGTATAGCGGGGATCCAGCCAGATGTTGCCCGATTCGGTCTTACCGAACTTGCCACCATCAGCCTTCGTAATCAGCGGGCAAGTCAAGGCGAATGCCTCACCGCCGTTGGTACGGCGAATCAGCTCGGCACCCGTGGTGATGTTGCCCCATTGGTCGGAACCACCCATTTGCAGACGGCATCCCTTGGTCTCGTACAGGTGGAGGAAGTCGTAGCCTTGCAGCAGCTGATAAGTGAACTCGGTGAAGGAAAGTCCGTCGCGGGCCTCGCCGTTCAGACGCTTCTTCACAGAATCCTTGGCCATCATGTAGTTCACGGTAATGTGCTTGCCCACTTCGCGGGCGAAGTCGAGGAAGGTGAAGTCTTTCATCCAGTCGTAGTTGTTCACCAACTCAGCACGGTTGGGAGCATCGGAGTCGAAGTCCAGGAATTTGCTCAGTTGTTTCTTCATGCCTGCCATGTTGCGTTGCAAGGTTTCTTCGTTCAGCAGGTTGCGTTCGGCCGACTTGCCCGAGGGGTCGCCAATCATACCTGTGGCACCGCCAATCAGCGCCAACGGCTTGTGTCCGCAACGCTGGAAGTGACGCAGAATCATTACACTGCAAAGATGACCGATGTGCAAAGAATCGGCCGTCGGGTCGAAGCCGATGTAGGCCGTCACTTGTTCTTTGGCCAAGAGCTCTTCCGTACCCGGCATCATATCGTGGAGCATGCCACGCCATCTTAGTTCTTCTACAAAATTCATCGAATGATTTTTCTATTTAAACATTTGATATATATTTTAAGTCGGCGCAAAAGTACGACACTTTATCTTAACAAACAACTCTTATTGCCTAAAAAAGACCATGTTAATGGTTTTCTCCGTGCTTTTTCGGCATTCTTCGACGGAAATGCCGCGCACGAGGGCGGCTTGTTCGTACAATGTGTCGATGGGCACCCGGCTTTCGTCCGTCTCCAGCAGCAGGCGGTTGGTGGGGGGCAGGCGGAGGGCTTCGGCCTGATACTTCTCTCCGAACGACAGGTAGAAGCCGTGGCGCAGCAGTTCGCTGGCCAATGCGGCCTTGCCGCGGAAGCCATGGATGATCCAGGGTACGGAGGGATGCAGCTCACGCTTCAGCTTCAGCAGCTCGTCCACGGCCTTCACCAAGTGGATGATAAGCGGTTTGCCCACTTCCTCGGCCAACACGGCCTGACGGCGGAATACTTCGGTCTGAAGGGAGAGGGGAGCGGCAGTCAGCTTGTCCAGTCCGGCTTCGCCTACGGCCAGCACCTGCGGATGTTGGAGCAGGCGGAGGAGGAAGTCGTAGTCGAGAGAAGGGCTTTGCGTTGCAAGCTGCTGCATGGGGTCATGGGTTCGAATCGCAACGGAATCACGCATATGTTCCCCGGCCAGTGTCCACGGATGTATGCCCACGGAATACCAGCCTCCGGGTTGCGGACGGAAGTCTTGGGGCAGGCAGTTGACGATGGCGGTACCGGCTTCGGCGGGCAGGTGGTGGGTATGTATGTCGATGGGAATGTTCATGGGGCAGTGGGATTATGGCACGGGGTCGTATCCGGAGCCTCCCCACGGGTGACAGCGCAGGATGCGCCTCACGGCCAAGTAGAGTCCCTTGAAGGGACCGTGTTTCTTGATGGCCTCTATGGCATATTGCGAACAAGTGGGCGTGAAGCGGCACGAAGGACCCAGCATGGGCGAGATGCACCGCTGATAGAAGTAGATGGGGAGCAGCAGTACGGACGCGAGCAGTTGCTTCAGGGCTTTCATAGCTTTTCTCTGATACGCGCCAAGGCGATTTTCATTCGCTCTTCGATGAGAGTGGAGGGCACCAGCTCGTCGGACAGGTAGATGAAGGCGATGGCCATGCGGCATTGTTTTTCGGCCAATGCTTCCAGCAGCGAGTCCTTGTTGGTGCGGTAGGCTTCGCGTATCTGCCGCTTCACACGGTTGCGCTTCACGGCACGCTTGAAGCGACGCTTCGACACGCTTATCAGTATGGCGGCTTGTGACTCCAGTTCTTCCACGGGCAGATACACCACACGCAGGGGGAAGATGGAGAACGAGCGCGAGCCGCCGGCAAACATCTTCTCTATCACTTTCTTCTTGTCCAGTCGTTCGGACTTGTGCAGGGTGTGGGGCATACGTGGAGTGATTTGATTCGTTGACAAGGGAACAAGTTGACAAAGGGACAAGCTGATAAGCCTGCGATGCTCTGCTTCTTCATAAAAACGAGTTAACAAGGCTCAAGGATGTGTCGCACGGTGTGCGGACCTTGTAGCCTTGTTAACTTGTATGCTTGTCAACTCTATGTTATTTCCCTTTGTTGTTCTCCTTGATGAACATATCGAGTGCAGCAGTCATCGAGGGAGCCTGTACGCTGGGAGCTTCCAGGTCGAGGCGGAGTCCGGCGTCGCGCACAGCCTGTGCGGTGGTCGAGCCAAACGTACCAATCTTTATCTCGTTCTGCTCGAAGTTGGGGAAGTTCTTCTTCAACGAAGAGACCCCGGCCGGGCTGAAGAACACGAGCATATCGTAGTCGAAAGATTCTTCGGGTGTAAAGTCGTTGCTCACCGTGCGATACATCACTACTTCGGTGTGCTGCACCTTGCTCTTGTCCAGTGCGTTCTTTATCTCGTCCGAGTGTACGTCCGACATAGGAATCAGGTACTTTTCGGTCTTGTGCTTCACGATGGCGGGCAGCAGGTCGTCAAACTTTCCGGTGTTTCCGAAGAATATCTTACGTTTCCGGTACTGAACATACTTTTGGATATACAGTGCGATGGACTCCGTCACGCAGAAATATTTCATGGTTTCGGGGATAGTCACGCGCAACTCCGTACACAGATGGAAGAAGTGGTCGATGGCATGGCGCGATGTGAAAACGATAGCGGTATAGTCCAAGATAGAGACCTTTTGCTGTCTGAACTCTTTCGCAGACAGGCTTTCCACCTTGATAAACGGGCGAAAATCTATTTTCACGCCGTACTTCTCTGCAATGTCGTAGTAAGGAGATTTTTCCGATGCCGGCTTCGGCTGCGACACAAGCACTTTTTTAATTTTCAACGTCCTAAAATTTTATTATCAAAAAATCATTTAGCTGTACCACGCCTTGGTATAAAATGAGGCAAGGCATGATTTCAAGGGCACAAAAGTACAAAATTAAAAGCAAAACGCCATGTAAATTGTTACAAAAAAGCTTTAACCATTTGTAGAATATTAATATTTCGACAAAAAGGAGGAAAATTAGCCCGATGGCGATTGTAATTTGCAGATTTAAATCAAAATAGACGGTGAAAAGTACAAGCGGGAAAAAGGCAAATCCGAGGTAATAAAGGAGCGTGGAATAAGATTCGAGCCAAAGCGAAGTGCGGCTTCCGTCAAAAAAAATCCAACCGAGGAAGGAGTAGAGCAGCCACTTCACCACGAAGCACGACAGGCAGATTCCGACGTAGATTCCCAGCAATGCGAGGGGACGGACGTGCTGCACCAGCTCCGGCCGTATCTCGATGGCGCAGTTGAAGATGCTGACGCCTGCCAGCACGCAGGTCTGCACGATGAGCAGCAGCAGATAGCGCATATCGGTGGCCGTAGAGGTGGCAAATATGCTGGTGCGCTCGCGGTGCAGCAGGAAGTCTTTCACCAGCTGCAACAGAAACTTGCGGCTGCGCGAGAGCACGTAGGCCGACAGGAAGAAGCAGCACAGCAGCACCACCGCCAAGCCGTCGTCCATGCGTGGCGAATAGGGGATGGGGATGCCCGTCGTCGTCGCCGTCAGTAGTCCGAATGCTGCCGTCAGTAGGGTCATATCGCTGCAAACTTACGGATGGAGGGGTCCCACAGCGGGGTGTTGTATATCAGCTCGATGGCTTCTTCGGGCGTGGAGGCTACGTGCCAGATGGCGCCGTGCAGCGTCCGCATGAAGTTCTCGTCCATGGCCTTGGCCATCATTTGCAGCAGCGGGTCGAAGTAGCCTTTCACGTTGAGGATGACGATGGGGTTCAGGTACAGCCCCAGTTGCTTCCACGTGATGACTTCCAACAATTCTTCCAGCGTGCCGCATCCTCCGGGTAGGGCGATGATGGCGTCGCTCAGGTCGGCCATGGTCTGCTTGCGTTCGTGCATATCGGCCACCACCTTCAGTTCGGTCAGGCCGGTGTGCTGCCAGTTCTGCTCCACCATGAAGCGGGGGATGACACCGGTGGCTTCGCCTCCGGCGGCAAGTACGGCGTCGGACACGGCGGCCATCAGCCCCATGTTTCCGGCTCCGTTTATCAGACGGATGTGGTGCTGTGCAAGCAGGGTGCCCAGCCGTCGGGCGGCATCGAAGTAAGCGGGGGCAATCTTGGTGCTCGAAGCACTATAAACGCATACGGATTCTATCTTGTTCATAGTCTTTTTTCTCTATGCTGAGTTAATACGGGGGCAAAGGTATGGATTTTCGGCTCGATTTCAGCCGATACGGGCGTTTTATTTTGAGGGAATGTGTATGCAGCTGTTGCATCTATTTCCAGCCTGTTGCGTATATATGGCTGGCGTGAGGGAAATATATAGCTGACGCGAGGGAAATATATGGCTGTCGGGCGGCGCATATATTCCCCTCGCGCAGTGGGATGATAGATGCAGGCTGATAAGTTGGAGCCTGCGAAACTGGCCTGCTTTACTTAATCTCCACCTGCAACGGATTGCGGAGTTTCTGGGCGAAGTCGGCCATGTATTGGTTCCAAGCTTCGGGGGTCTTGATGTCGGCGCGGTCCCAGGCAAAGCCCCAGTAGTAGATGTGCTCGGAGCCGGGTTCGTAGTCGGTGATGGCGAGCACGTGGCCGTCGGCATTGTTGCGCTGCTTCTTCTCGGCTTCGGAGAAGAGGACGGTCTTGGCTTCCTTAATGTCGGCGGGGAAGGCGGCACCCAGGAAGATTTTGCCGTTGTCGGGGCCGGTGGTGGGGTCAACGTAGGTGATGTAGCCGTCGATGGCAGCATCGGTCACTACGGAACCATCGGGTTCGTGGAGGACGATGCCGGTAACGATGGGACGCGTAGCTTGCAGGTTGGTGTAGGACACGGCAGTGCGGTTCAGGTGCGAACCAGCATCGAGGGTGATGACGCGCGTCTCAACTACGGCCGTGTCGGTGCCTACGGTAAGTGGGTTGAATACTAATTTTACGGTGAAGCGCAGCGGGCCATTGTCCAGTATTTCCTCTGTCTTATAACACCAAGGGTAGACGATGCTATCGTTTACCATTAAGGCAGCTACGCCTGCACCCAATGTTGGGCCTACTGCATAGCAGTCCATGCCATAACCGTGGTCTATGTGGTAGGAGAAAGAGTGGATAAGTTCTTCGGCTTCTTGTTTCTTGTTGGCTTTCCGCAGTTCGTTTACTTGTTTCCAAGAATCGGGATCAAGCTCTTTGGCATACATCTCTTCCAATACGGGTTCGGGAGTGCCGCGTTTCGTAAAGAGGTCGTAGCCGTAACCACGTTCACCGCGAGCTTGGAGGGCCGGACCATAGGCACGGAAGCCTACTAAGTCGTTTTCCCATGCCATATCGTCGGCGCGTTCAGGGTAGGCACGGCCGCAGGCTACAACAGGCATATCGTCGGGAGTACCCGGCTGGATGGTGTATGAAGCAGTCCCGTTGGCCTTCACTGTAGCCGGGAAAATAAGTTTTTCATCATAGGTCACTTGGTAGGACACTTGTTTATTTTCGTCGTTCAGTACTACGATTTGTGCCGTATCTGCCAAGTGTAGCTTGTCGGAGATTTCTGCCATGGGCAGTTCTACCATTTCGCCGGAACGGTCAATGGCTAGAGGGTTGGTCACCGTGACGGTCAGTGTTGTTTGGCTCTCGCTGCATGCAAAGAAACACATGGCTGCCGCACATAGGAAAAAGAGTCTTTTCATAATATAATGTATCTACGTTCTAAAAAAATAAGGCGGCAAAGCATGCATACTTCTGCCGCTCTACCACCTCATCATTGATACTATTCTTTATTTAGGTTGCTTTCCGATGTAAGCCAGGATACCACCGTCAACGTAGAGGATGTGTCCGTTTACTGCATTAGAAGCTTCGGAAGCCAAGAACACTGCCGGACCGGTCAATTCCTGCGGATCGAGCCAGCGACCTGCGGGAGTTTTGGCGCAGATGAATGAATCGAACGGGTGACGGCTGCCATCCGGTTGCTTCTCGCGCAAAGGTGCTGTTTGAGGAGTTGCAATATAACCCGGGCCGATACCATTACACTGGATGTTGTATTCACCGTATTCAGAGCAGATGTTGCGAGTCAGCATCTTCAAGCCACCCTTGGCAGCAGCATAAGCCGATACCGTTTCGCGGCCCAGTTCGGACATCATGGAGCAGATGTTGATAATCTTGCCGTGACCCTTCTTCATCATGGCGGGCAGCACAGCCTTCGATACGATGAACGGAGCGTTCAGGTCGATGTCGATTACTTTGCGGAAGTCGGCTGCTTCCATCTCGTGCATCGGGATGCGGCGGATGATGCCGGCATTGTTTACGAGGATGTCGATGGTGCCTACTTCTTTTTCAATCTGGGCTACCATAGCCTGAACGGCCGGTTCGTTGGTTACGTCGCATACGTAGCCCTTAGCCTCAATGCCCTTTTCTGCATACGATTTCAGACCTTTGTCAACCAATTCTTGGTTGATGTCGTTGAAGCAGATTTTAGCACCTTGCTCTGCGAAAGCCGAAGCGATAGCAAAACCAATACCGTAAGAAGCACCTGTAACGAGGGCTACCTTACCTTCCAATGAAAAATTCAAATACTGATTCATAATGTTATTTATTAAGTTTAATAATAAAACGATGTTTCTTCTGTTTTACTGTTGTTATTGATTAAAAATACGATTTACGGCGTCGTTATACTCAATCTTGTAGTCCTGCACCGATAGGAGTGGGCTGTGGCGATGCGTCACTTCAGGTCTTCTATCAGCGCAAAGTCCTGATCGCCGTAGTCCAGGTTCTCGCCTCCCATCCCCCAAATGAAGGTATAGTTGTGGGTGGCGGCTGCCGAGTGTATGGACCATTCGGGCGACAGTACGGCCTGCTCGCCCTTCATCCAGATGTGGCGCGTCTCGTCTACTTCGCCCATGAAGTGGCAGATGGCCTGGTCCTGCGGAATCTCGAAGTAGAAGTATGCCTCCATGCGGCGGCTGTGTACGTGGGCCGGCATGGTGTTCCACACGCTGCCCGGTGCCAGCTCCGTCATGCCCATTTGCAGTTGGCAGGTGGGCAACACTTGGTTAACGAGCATTTTGTTGATGTTGCGGTGATTGGATTCTTCGAGGCTACCCATTTCGGCTACTACGGCATTCTGCTTTGTCACCTTGCGGTCGGGATAGTTGCGGTGGGCGGTCAGTGAGTTGAAGTAGAACTTGGCGGGATGTTCGCTGTCGGCCGACTCGAACGTCACCTGTCGGTCGCCCGAGCCTAGGTAGAGGGCTTCCTTATAATCCAGCTCGAACACGGCATCTCCGGCCTTTACGCGGCCCGGACCGCCTACGTTGTATATGCCCATTTCGCGTCGGGTGAGGAAGTAAGGGGCCTTCAGCGGGTCGATGGCCTCCAGTAGCAGGGTCTCCTTTACGGGCATGGCTCCACCTACCACCATACGGTCGTACATGGAATATACCATATTTACTTCGTCCGGAGAGAATATTTTTTCGATTAAGAAATCACGGCGGATTCGCTTCGTGTCATAATTACGCGCATCTTCAGGATGTGCGGCGTAGCGAATTTCATAGTTTGTAATCATATAAACCTGTTACGTTTAAAGTTCATTATAATATGTACGTATACGTATGCCGTTTACGTACACGATGCAAATGTAGTAAAAGAAAATGGAGAAATCGTATAAAATTGTGCCAATTATGTAGTAATATTGTTCAAATGGAGGAAAAAAACAGGAGAAAAGAAGATATTGTAAGGGGAGCCGCCGCTCGTTCCGCCGTTGTCAGGCGCTTTGCTACACGTATATATGCCGCGTTTGCCGATGGAGCGGAAGTCGGTTACAGTAGTTTCAGCGCCTCCTTTATCTTGCCATAGTGCCGTCGGCTGGCTGTTATCTCCAGGTGGTTGAAAGGCGCATATAGTACGCAGCGTAAGGTGTTGTTCTCTACCGACGAGAGGTAGTCGATGTTGAGGATGCAGTCCGTGTTGATGCGGATGAAGGAAGCATTCAGGCTCAGTATGTCGCGGGCCTTGGTGCTGAGGCGCAGGCGATGTTGCTCCATGTTGGTCAGCGTCATTTGCCAGCAACGGGTCTCGTCCGAATACTGGAAGTACAGAATCTCGGAGAGGCGTAGCAGCAGCAGGCTGCTTACCGTCTGCACGGCAAACTTGCAGTCGTTGCTCAGCAGTTGGCGCATGGCTTGCTCAAAGTTGATGGGGTTGTTCTTCTTCTCACGTCTTATCCGTTCCACTATCTGCCGCAATTCGTCCTCCTGATAGGGCTTCAGCAGGTAGTCGAAGGCCGAGGCACGCAGGGCGTCAATCATGTACTTGTCGTAAGCGGTGTAGAACACCACGTGCATATTGGTGTAGATGTAGGGACGCACTTCCTGCAACAGTTCGATGCCATTGTCATTCGCCAGTTCCACGTCCAGAAACAGGATGTCGGGCTGATACTGTATGATGCTCTTCTTGGCTTTGCGGGCCGAAGTCTGCGTATCTACGATGTCTATTTCGGGATAAGCGGCCAGATCGGTCGTCAGGTTCCGGATGGAATTTGGCTCGTCGTCAACGATGATGGTAGTAATAATGTTTGTACTCATTCGCCTAAAGTTTGAATTGATAATGGTATGGAACGAAAAGGGTGACCTGCGTGCCATGTTCCGAAGGCTCTGTCAGGGCTATGTTGCGAATATCGAATGTCATCTTTTCCGTGTTCTTGGTGTTCAGCACTTCCGTGATGCCGAACAGCATCTTCAGTCCATTGCCCGTACTGCGCTCGGAGCCGGTATATTTGCCGGGGTCGTAGCCGCGGCCGTTGTCGCGTACGACGATGCGGATGCCCAGTCCTTCGGTGGAAATCTGTATCGTGAGCAGGCGCTCTTCGTCGGAATCGGGGTCGAAGGCATACTTCAGTGCGTTTTCTACCGGAATCTGTATGCCCATCGAGGGTATCAGCGTCTTTAGGGGGACGTGCTTGTCGATGCACCATTCGGCAGATACCTTGTCGGGGTTTGTTTCGCGGCGCAGGGCGATGTAGTTCTTCACCCGTCCGATCTCGTCTTGCAGTTCCACGGCTATCTGTTCGGACACTTGCAGATTGTCCCGCAGCACCTGTATGAAGAGCTTCAGCAGATGCGACAGGTCGGCATACTGCTTGAAGGCGGGCATGATGGTGTTCAGCACATTGAACAGGTAGTGGGGCGACAGGCGGTTGCGCACGTTCTCCATGCGGAGGCTCCTCACCAGCTCCACTTGTCGGTTGTAGGCACGTTCGTTCTTGCGACGGGCGTGAGCCAAGGCCAGTATTCCCAGCAGAACCGATATGACGAGCAAAGACACTACCAGTATGATGGTGTTCCGCTGTTGCGACAGGCGCATTTCGTTGTTGGCTATCAGCACGTCGCGCTTCAGCAGGATGGTGTCCTGACTGTAACGGTAGTCTATTTCGGCAATGTTGTTCAGGCTACGCACATTTCGCAGGGAGTCGTCGTACTCCTCCACGATGCTCTTGTAGTGGTAGGCTTTCTCGAAGTCTCCCTTTTGGGCATAATACTCCATGAACCGCTTGTTGTGCAGGTAGATGTAGTTGGGGCCTATGTGCAGCGGGTTGAAGGGGCGCGACAGGTAGTGGTTCACCAAGGCCAGTTTGTTCTGTCGCAGGGCCAGTGCCGCCTGAAGGCTGTTGAGGTAGAACACGGCTTCCTCATTGGCCGTGGAGTTACTCTCGAAGTAGGCATACGACTTGTCCAGATAGTGATGGGCCGAGTCGTATTGCCCCAGCAAGGTGTAAATCTCTCCGAGGTTTGCCTCCACCAGTGCGTCGAACAGGGGCTGATTGAAACGGCGTGCCACGGTGTAGGCTTCTTGGAAGCATGTCAACGCTTCGTGGTATCTTTCTTCGTAGTAGTAGCAGTTGCCTTTTGAGTTCAGGTAGTGATATTCCTCGTACTCCAGATGCGGTTCGGGGTCTTGCTCGGCCAGGTCGTAGTAATGATGGGCCAAACGGAAGTTGTGCAGGTCGGCATACACTTGTCCCAAACCCACATATACGCTGAAGCGCACTCGCTTCGAGTCCAGCGAGTCCACCACTCACAGGGCTTTGCGGTAGTATTTGGAGGCATCGGCAAAGTCACCCTTCAGCCGGTATTGGTCGGCCAGGTTGATGCAGACGCTTTCCAGCTCGCGATGATCGGTCGAGCGGTATATGGCATCGTAGGCATGGTGAAGGCAGATGATGGCAGAATCTTTCTGATTCATGTCGTGGAGCAGGGCGAAGCGGTGATTCCAGCAGATGCCCTCCAAGGCAGCCGCTTCGGGATGCCGGTTGCAGTAGTGCAGTACGGTTTGGTTGACTTCTATGGCCCGGTTGAAGTCACCCAGCAGAAATTGACAGTAGCCGGCAAAGAGTTCCAGCTTGTAGTAGGCCGTGCTGTCGGTCACGTTCCTCTGGGCATCGCGGAAGCGTTGTTCCATTTCCGCCGGATGTGTGTATAGGGAATCTACACGGCTGATGAGCAGCGAGTCGATGGCATCCCGTTCTGTGGTTGCCCTGTTCTGCCGTGCGGAGCACGATGACAGCGCCCATGCGACGACACAGATGCTGGCTATTACGGTTGCGGCCGTGCGTATTCTAGTTTGGCCGCTGGTGGCCGTTTCCCTTTTTCTCATATTTGTTACTTCGCGATTCTGATTTCCAAGGGGCATCTACTCCCCTTTCCGAACTCCCTTTAGTGTGCGGACTTAAAGCATAGCTTTTCGATTTGCAAATATAAGATTTTTACTGATTTTATGGAATAGGATAATGCTAACCTGCTGCTTTTGATGTCTGTGTGGTTATAAAATAGGTTTAGGTGGTCTAAAATGAGTTCTGATGTGCGGACAGGCTTCTAGGTTTGTCTCCTCTTTATAGCGGTTCGTGATTGTTTTATAGTGATTCGTGGTATACTTTATAGCAATTTGAATTCATATCCCTCTTCTTTCAGGAAGTTGATGGCGCGGGGCAGGGCATATTGCAGGTTGCCGTTTTCCCATGATTTGAGCGAGTCGTGGAAGGTGATGATGGATCCGTTGCGTGCATAGCGCATCACGTTGGCCAGCACTTGCGGGCCGCGCAGTTTCTTGCTGTAATCGCGGGTGACGAGATCCCACATCACAATCTTGTAGCGGCGGCGTAGCACCATATACTGCCCCCAGCCCATGTGTCCGTGCGGTGGGCGGAACAGCAGCGGGCGCAAAGCCTTCTCCGTCAGTTGTGGGTCGCCCACGGAGCACATGAAGTCGTGCGCTTCCTCCGTATTCTCCAAATAGCTGTACGAGGTGAAGTATTTCCGGCTGAATCCACGGATGTGGTTGAAGGTATGGTTGCCGATGCGGTGTCCCCGTTCTATCACCATGCGGAAGATTTCGGGATGCTTGCGTATGTTGTCGCCCACCATGAAGAAGGTTGCCTTAATCTGATGTTTGTCCAGCAAGTCCAATACCCACGGGGTCACCTCCGGGATGGGACCGTCATCAAACGTCAGATAGACGGCATGGTCTTCGGGGTCCATACGCCACAAGGCACTGGGGTAGAGCCGACGGAATAGATTAGGTGCCTTCTTCTCGCCGCAGCATATCTGCCAGACCAAAAAAGAAAATCGCCTTTTC
>JAUNJD010000266.1 GCA_030523205.1 Bacteroides sp. | reverse complement strand
GATGTTGATAATTTATGCAAATGTAAAACGATTAATTAATATACAATGAAGACAAAAAAATTATGGGCCGGTCTAGGCCTCTGCTTACTGGCATCCTGCATGGCATCCGAGAGCGAGTTGGATGTGGATAAGGAGCTGGATTATTGCGACAATCAGGTGAACCGTACGCTGACGGAACTGAGGGGAGCGGAAGGTGGCAGCATCGACTATACGTTGGCTCCCCGCAACATCATGGATAGCCTTGACACCTGGCATTGCCGCAAGACAACGAAAGATGAATGGTGCAACGGCTTCTGGCCGGGCATCCTGTGGTACGACTACGAAGCCACTGGCGACGAGAAGATAAAGGCGGAGGCCGAGAAGTTTACGGCTCCCTTGGAATTCCTTTCCCGGACACCGGCCTTCGACCACGATTTGGGCTTTCTGGTATTTTGTAGTTATGGCAATGGCTATCGGCTGACGCACAATCCGGCCTACAAGCAGGTGATTCTGAATACGGCCGATACGCTGGCCACCCTGTTCAATCCGCGTGTGGGCACCATCCTGTCGTGGCCGCGCAATGTACAGATGTACGGTGGGCACAACACGATAATGGACAACATGATTAATCTAGAGATGCTGCTTTGGGCGTCCAAGAACGGAGGCGACCCTCGCTTGGCCGACATCGCCATCTCTCATGCCGACAAGACGATGAAGTATCAGTTTCGTCCGGACTACACCTCTTATCATGTAGCCGTCTATGACACGCTGACGGGCGAGTTCATCAAGGGCGTCACCCACCAAGGATATGCCGACAATACGATGTGGGCTCGTGGGCAGGCATGGGCCATCTACGGCTACACCATGATGTATCGAGAGACGAAGGCCGATCGCTACCTCGACTTTGCGCAGAAGGTGGCCGATGTCTATCTGAACAGGCTTCCCGCCGACTATGTGCCGTATTGGGACTTTGAAGCTCCGGGCATACCCAATGCTCCGCGCGATGCTTCGGCTGCTGCCGTGGTGGCTTCGGCTCTGCTGGAGCTCTCCACCTATCTGCCCGCCAAAAAGGGAGGAACAAAATACAAGGAAGCTGCCATAAGGATGCTCATCAGCCTTAGTTCGGACACCTATCAGAGCCGGAACAGCAAGCCTTCCTTCCTGATGCACAGCACCGGACACTGGCCGGGAAAGTCGGAGATAGATGCGTCCATCATCTATGCGGATTATTACTATATCGAAGCCCTCATGCGATTGAAGAAGCTGGAAGAAGGTAAGCCGATTGTATAAGGATAATATCAGCATGAACAGAAAAATGGCGAAGCTACGGAAAAAAGCTTCGCCATTTTGTTTATTTGATTTCGATTTCCTCCTTCATGTCTATCTCCTCCCCATTGGGGTCGTAGAATACATATTGCAGAAACGCCAGTTTCTGGCTGGGGATAATCTTGATTCCAAATCCGTACTTCATTTGCCATTTGCGTTTCAGGGATACCAGCCCCTGATTGACGTAGGCCGCTATGTACGGGTGGATGTGTAACGAGAATTTCTTAATCTTCAGTTTATTGACCAGGTAGTCTATCTTACTCTCCAGAGTGTCCGTAAAGAGAATGGACGATTTGATGGTGCCCTTTCCGAAGCAGGTAGGACAGGTCTCAGCGGTGTTGACATCCATGGCCGGACGCACACGCTGACGGGTAATCTGCATCAAGCCAAACTTGCTAAGCGGCAAGATGTTGTGTCGTGCCCTGTCTTTCTGCATATTTTGGCACATTCGTTCGTAAAGTTTTTGTCGGTTTTCGGCTTCATTCATGTCGATGAAGTCCACCACGATGATACCACCCATATCTCTCAGTCGTAGCTGGCGTGCCAGTTCGTCGGCAGCTCCTAGATTCACTTCCAGTGCGTTGGCCTCCTGCCCGTTGGCATTTTTGGTGCGGTTACCGCTGTTCACGTCCACTACGTGAAGCGCCTCAGTATGCTCAATAATCAGGTAGGCACCACTTTTGTATGAAACGGTCTTGCCGAATGACGACTTGATTTGCTTGGTGATACCAAAATTGTCGTAAATGGGGAGTTGCCCTTTGTATAGCTTTACGATTTCAGCTCGCTCGGGGGCGATGAGTGTTACGTAATCCTTGATTTCGTGGAACACGGCTTCATTGTTCACATAGATGTTCTCGAAGGAAGGATTGAACAGGTCGCGTAGCAGCCCTACGGCGCGGCTGGTCTCTTCGTAAATCAGCGTAGGATATTTGGTGGCTTTTTGCACCTTAATCATGGCATCTTCCCAATGCTTCAACAGCACTTTAAGCTCTCCGTCGAGTTCGGCTACACGTTTTCCCTCGGCCACCGTGCGTACAATGACGCCGAAGTTTTTCGGCTTGATGCTCATCAGCAGCTGCTTGAGGCGTGCGCGTTCTTCGCTCGATTTTATTTTTTGTGATACGGAAACCTTGTCGTTGAAAGGAATCAGCACGAGGTATCTTCCGGCAAACGAGAGTTCGGAAGTCAGTCGCGGTCCTTTGGTCGAGATAGGTTCCTTGACAATCTGCACCACTACTTCCTGACCTACTTTGAGGGTGTTGGCCACCGTTCCGTCTTTTTCAATGTCGGGCAGTATGGATGCCTTGGTGATTGGGTTAATTTTTTTCTTGTCGCTTAAAGTTTGCTTTACGTATTTCTCTAACGAGTTGAATTGCGGACCTAAGTCCAGATAATGAAGAAAAGCGTCTTTCTCGTAACCCACGTCCACGAAGCAGGCATTTAGGCCGGGCATCAATTTCCTGACACGTCCTAAATACATATTGCCCACCGAGAAGGATATGTTTTGTCCTTCGCTCTGCAGCTCCACCAGTTGCTTGTCTTCAAGCAAGGCGATAGATACCTCTTTGGGCTGTACGTCTACAACGAGTTCGCTTGTCACAATACTGTTTGTTTTTTCTTATCAATTTTACGTTTGTCACTTTAAACAAAGAACAAACCCGCGATACATACAGCTTCACAAGTTTGTTCCTTATTTCGTCTTTCAGTTCAGACTAAAATTTACTTTTTGCTTTTATGTCTGTTCTTTCTTAGTCTTTTTTTACGCTTGTGCGTTGACATTTTATGTCTTTTTTTCTTCTTTCCGCTTGGCATAGCTTCAAAATTTTATGGGTTAATACTATTGTTAATTATTTCTTCACTGACAAGGTGAAAGTCTTGGCAGGTTTGAACGCCGGAATGTTGTGTTCCGGAATGATAATTGTAGTGTTTTTGGAGATGTTGCGAGCGGTCTTCTGTGCTCTCTTCTTCACTACAAAACTGCCAAATCCGCGGAGGTAAACATTTTCTTCCTTCGACAAGGAGGCTTTTACCGCGTCCATGAATGCTTCAACGGTTGTAAGTACGGTTGTCTTATCAATTCCGGTGCTCTTTGTAATTTCGTTTACAATATCAGCTTTAGTCATTTTTCTTTAAAAAAAATATTATTACTATAGTTTCTTAATTTTTTGGACTGCAAATATATAGCTTTTTCGGGTCTCTAAAAAATATATTTCGGACTATTTTTAGAAAAAGTCGAGAGATTAAGCTTTGTTAGGCTGGAAAAAAGTAATTTTGCAGCATGAATGATTTTAGTAGGACATTGATAGAATGGTATGCGGAGAACAAACGCGAATTGCCATGGAGGGGCACGGACAATCCTTATCTGATTTGGATTTCCGAAATCATTTTACAGCAAACTCGGGTGGCTCAGGGATACGAGTATTTCCTTCGTTTCGTGAGGCGTTTCCCCGATGTTCGTTCGTTGGCCGAGGCTTCGGAGGACGAGGTGATGAAGTATTGGCAGGGGTTGGGCTATTATTCGCGTGCCCGAAACCTACATCAGGCTGCCCGTAGCATGAACGGTGTGTTTCCTGCCACCTACGGTGGAGTGCGTGCGCTGAAGGGGGTGGGCGACTATACGGCGGCGGCCATCTGCTCCATTGCCTATGGTATGCCATACGCCGTAGTAGATGGCAATGTCTATCGCGTGCTTTCCCGCTACCTGGGCATTGATACGCCGATAGATTCCACCGAAGGAAAGAAGCTGTTTGCGGCCTTGGCGCAGGAGATGCTGGACGTTTCCCGTCCGGCTGTTTACAACCAAGCCATCATGGACTTTGGAGCCATTCAATGTACGCCCCAGTCGCCCAATTGCCTGTTTTGTCCTTTGGCCGATGCCTGCGCTGCATTGGCTCGTGGCATGGTGGCGCAATTGCCGGTGAAGCAGCATAAGACGAAGACTACCGACCGATTTTTTAACTACATATATGTACGTGCGGGCGCGCATACCTTTATACGTAAACGTACGGAAGACGACATCTGGAAGAACCTCTTCGAACTGCCTTTGATAGAGGCTGATCGTGATTTGACGGAAGAGGAATTCTTGTGCTTGCCGCAGTTTCACGATTTGTTTGCCAAGGGTGAGGAAATGCCTACGGTGCGTTCCGTTTGGCGCGGTGTGAAGCATGTGCTGTCTCATCGGGTAATCCATGCCAACTTTTACGAGGTTATTTTGCCCGAGCAGACGGCCTCTTTTTCGGCTTTCAAGCGCATCCCTGTTGCTGATTTGGACAAGTTTGCCGTGTCGAGGCTGGTGCATCTGTTTTTGGAGAAATATATCTGACCGAAGACCGTATTCAAAGTAATAAAGGAGGATTTCGAGTGCCAAATTCATGGTTCATCATGCCATGTCAGCTCTGTACCTCCTCCGTACCAACTCCGTACCTTCTCCGTACATGCTCCACTCTTTCGCCATTTTTCCGCCGTATCCGCCCCACACTTGCTCCGACTGGAAAAACACGGTTTTTGTAAGGGCCTGATATAGAGCAGGTACGGACTTGGTACGGAGAAGGTATGGAGCGGGTACGGAGAAAATTATGCGTTGCCACGACTTGGGG
>JAUNJD010000265.1 GCA_030523205.1 Bacteroides sp. | reverse complement strand
ACATATCTGGCAACAAATCTTAATTTGGGTGGCGCATTGACGAAGTCAGGAAATGCAGCAACAGAAGCATTAATAAGACTTTCCTCATATCTTAATTAGGTATTTATATTGTTCATTTGTCTGTTTTCGAATGTCCATTTCCTATATAGGAGATGGACATTGCTTCGCAATCACCTAACAATCAATAATATAACGAAAAGCAAAAAGCTGATTTGTATGACAAATCATATCTTTTTGTATAACAAATCTTTTTTTTTATTTCACAAACGCTTTGATTTTAAATGATTTATTGTACCTTTGCACCCGATGTCCATCTCCTATATAGGAAATGGACATTTTTTGTATGTCACATCAGAACAAATCCCCAATTATTAAATCATTCGCTTCGTCAATCGTCGCCATATCCATGGAAGCAAGATATATCTGCGTAGTTATGACAGAATCGTGTCCCAATGCATCCGAAATGACGGAAATAGGTATGTTCTTGCACTTCGCTATGGTGGCCCATGTGTGGCGGCTGACATAGGTAGTGAGCAAATCGGGCAAGTCAATCAGCTTTCCTATGGTCTTCAGGCCATTGTTCACCCGGCGCAAGGCAGCCCCGTACTGCAACCGCTCGTTCACATCGGGCTCGGTAATAATGGGAAGAAGGTAAGGCGATTTTTCCAACGTATATCGCTCGATGAGCTCACGGATGGGAGGAATCACCTTGATGCGAAGCTCCTGCCCCGTCTTATGTCGGCGGTAGATGATGACACCATGCTTCACGTCCGTCTTCTTCAGATAGGCGGCATCGATGAACGACATTCCACGACACAAGAACAGGAAGAGAAACACATCGCGGGCAAAACACAGATGGGGCTTCGACGGAAACTCCAGCTTGCTGATGCGCTTGATATCATCAACGGAGATAGCCCGTTTCTTCGTCTTCTCCATGCCGGTATAGACCGTCCGGAAGGGCTGGACATCGCCCGTCAGCCCCTGACTGACGGCACGGTTATAGACCGCCCGGAGTATCCGCATATAAAAGGATATGGTATTGAGGGTAACGCCCTCCGACTTCAGATAGTCCTGATAGTCCTCCATCAGTTGGCGGTTCAGCATACTTATCGAAATGTCTTTGTCGCCACGGAAACGCCGGAAGCTGTTGATGGTAGCATTGTAGTTGTTGGCAGTGCCCACACGATTCATCTGCCGGAAGCGGGCAATGAGCTTCCCCATGAAGTTGAACAGAGAGTCCTCCTTTATCATGCGCCGAAACTCAGCCACAATGTCGTCGGACGAATAGTTGCCGGAGAGGCTGTCGAACTTGTCTATCAGCCTATCCAACAACTCCATGTCGCGGTGCATCTTCTGCATGACAGCTTGCACTACGGAGCGCCGTTCATCATCGAGAGGAACAATCTTCAGTTGTTTCTCGTTCCATTCGGATGGAAATACATTGTAATTGGTCGTAATCTGTCTAGTCACCCGAGAATGGGTAACCTGATAGACTATGCAGCCCGGACGGCCTACAACCGACGACGGGCGAAGTTTTACTTTTACTGTTGCCATATACAAATCATTTGGTTTGTAGAAATTTATTTCATAACATAAAAGGTTAAAATATCATTGTGAGAGGGGGGGGACAGTCCGTAGAACTCGTTTCGGAATATCTTTTAGACGCGGATTTGGCGGATTGAGCGGATAAATAAAATAAAAATCCGCATCATCTGCTCAATCCACGTCTAAAAAAATCAATTGTTGTAAGCACGCTTTTAGCTCTAGGATAGTCAGAGGAATACACTATCCGTAATCTAGGTTATAAACTCCGTAATTCATCTACAAAACCAACCGGACATCCGCCGTACCTTTGCCTTACGAAAACCAAGGACTATAAACCATTAAAACCATAAAGAACATGAAACAAACATTCTTAGCATTCGCCTTATGCCTATTCAGCCTGGGATGCACATCGTGCAGCACCGACAACGACCCGCTGACAGACGAAATAGAAAACGTGGTGCCCGATCCCGAACAGCCCGATGACAACGGGGACGACAACAACGGTGACAACGGAGATGACAATGACAATAACGACGATAACGACTCCATGAACAGAAACATCACCATCAGCGTGGGCGGACAGAACTTTGCCGCCACACTGGAAGACAACGAAGCAGCCCGCGCCTTCTCGGCCCTGTTGCCAATGACAGTGACCATGACCGAATATAACGGAAACGAGAAGTATTACAACCTCTCGCAGAACCTGCCCACAAGCAGCTACCGCCCCGAAACCATACAAACGGGCGACCTCATGCTGTGGGGTTCAAATACGGTGGTCCTCTTCTACGAGACTTTCTCTACTTCGTACAGCTACACCCGCATAGGCCGGATTGACAATCCCAGCGGACTAGCCTCTGCCGTAGGTAACGGGGATGTAAGCGTCAGGTTTGAATAAAGAATCAATTTTGAGTTTTGAATTTTAAATTGTAAATTAGCTATTCATTATCAATTATCCATTAACTAAAAATGCAACAAATTAAAAATACAGAATTTGGCGGCGAACGTCCTTTGTTCGCATCGCACGATTTACGGATGGACAACGTAACCATCCATGCCGGAGAATCGGCACTGAAAGAATGTAGCAACATCGTAGCAGTGGATTGCCGCTTCGAGGGCAAGTACCCCTTCTGGCACGTAGATGGATTCATCGTAAAGAACTGCTTGTTTACGGAAGGTGCACGCGCTGCCCTGTGGTACTCCAAGAACCTGACCATGACCGACACCTTGGTAGAGGCTCCCAAGATGTTTCGCGAAATGGACGGAATCAAGCTGGAGAACGTGCAGCTGCCCGACGCACAGGAGACCCTGTGGCACTGCCGCAACGTGGAACTGAACAACGTGACCACCGACCATGCCGACTACCTCTTTATGCACAGCGACAACATCCGCATCACGAACTATCGGCAGAACGGAAATTACTCCTTCCAATACTGCAAGAACGTAGAAATACGCAACGCAGTCATCAACTCGAAGGATGCCTTCTGGAACACAGAGAACGTCACCGTATATGATTCGGAGATAAACGGTGAGTACCTGGGCTGGCACTCCCATCGCCTGCGGTTGGTGAACTGTAAGATTTCGGGCACGCAACCCCTCTGCTACGCCCACGACCTCGTGCTGGAAAACTGCACACTGGCCGACGACTGCGATTTGGCCTTTGAGTACAGCAGCGTACATGCCACCATCAACAGTCCCGTACACAGCGTGAAGAATCCACGCACAGGAAGCATCACCGCTGATAGCTATGGACAAATCATCCTGGACGAGAACATCAAGGCACCGGGCAACTGCGAACTGAAGCTTTGGGACGAGCACACTTGCTTCTCGGCATAAAGGAGTTTACGGAAACACCGTATCAATAACGTATGAAGAAAAAAACAACCGAGAATCTTCTACAACTAATCCGTGAGGGCGGACACCTAACGCTGAGGCAGCAGTTACAACTTACGGCATACCTCAGTGTGCCTTCCATCATCGCCCAATTGTCGTCCATCGCCATGCAGTATATCGATGCAGCCATGGTGGGACGTTTGGGAGCCGACCCTTCGGCTGCCATCGGATTGGTGTCTACCACCACTTGGTTGTTTTGGGGTGTATGCTCGGCCGTAGCTACCGGTTTCTCCGTACAGGTGGCTCACCTCGTCGGGGCAGGTAACTTCGTGCGTGCACGCAACATCCTCCGCCAATCCATCACGGCCACTTTTGCCTTCAGTGTACTATTGGCCGCGGTGGGCATGGGCATCAGCGGCGCACTGCCCGGGTGGTTGGGTGGAGCAGACTCCATACAGCACGATGCATCGGTGTACTTTTTCATCTTCTCGCTCTTCCTGCCTGCCATGCAGCTCAACTTCTTGGCCGGAGGGATGTTGAGGTGCAGCGGCAATATGTTCATACCGGGTATGTTGAACGTATGGATGTGTGTGCTCGATGTCGTGTTCAATTTCTTCCTGATATTCCCTACCCGACAAATGGACATAGCCGGCATAAGTATCACAATGCCCGGTGTCGGATGGGGCGTAATGGGTGCCGCCCTAGGAACGGTATTGGCCGAGATGGTGACAGCAGGACTGATGATGTGGTATCTCTGTACCCGTTCTTCTGTCCTCAGGCTGACGGGAGAACGTGGCAGTTTCCTGCCCGATACCACCACCCTACGCAAGGCCGTCAGCATCGGTCTGCCCATGGGCGTGGAGCACATCGTCATTTGCGGAGCACAAATCATGACTACCGTCATCGTAGCTCCACTCGGTGTGTTTGCCATTGCAGCCAACTCGTTTGCCATCACTGCCGAAAGTCTGTGCTATATGCCCGGTTATGGTATAGCCGATGCAGCCACCACCCTGATAGGACAAAGCTTGGGTGCCGGACGAAAGAATCTTGTACGCCGCTTTGCCAACATTACGGTATGGTCGGGCATGATTATCATGGGACTGATGGGAGCCGTCATGTACCTATTTGCCCCGCAGATTATCGGACTGATGACCCCCGTTGAGGAGATTCGCGAGCTAGGCGTGATGGCCCTGCGTATCGAAGCCTTTGCCGAGCCTATGTTTGCTGCCGCCATCGTCACCTACGGCGTGTTTGTCGGTACGGGCAAGACGTTGGTCCCCAGTCTGATGAACTTCTTCAGCATCTGGTGCGTGCGACTGACATTGGCCTTCATGCTGGCTCCCACCATGGGACTGAAAGGTGTGTGGATTGCCATGTGCATCGAACTGTGCTTCCGTGGAATGATTTTCCTGATTCGTCTGTGGCGAGGGAAGTGGATAAAGATGAATGAAGAATGAAGATTTTAAATGAGCACAAAGACGAGGAAGCACAGAGATTGTTTCAATATAATTCCTCTGTGTTTCTGTGCCTCC
>JAUNJD010000264.1 GCA_030523205.1 Bacteroides sp. | reverse complement strand
GAAGATTTGTGCGAAATCCTCAAGTTCAACCTCGAAAACGAAGGGTATGAAGTAGATACGGCTAACTCAGCCGAAGAAGCACTGAAGATGGACATTAGCAGCTACAACCTGCTGTTACTGGACGTAATGATGGGAGAAATATCCGGATTCAAGATGGCCAGCCTGCTGAAGAAGGACAAGAAAACAGCCGGGGTGCCCATCATCTTCATCACCGCCAAAGATACCGAAAACGATACTGTGACGGGCTTCAATCTCGGAGCCGATGACTACATCTCCAAACCCTTCTCGCTACGCGAAGTAGCCGCCCGCGTCAAGGCCGTGCTGCGCCGTACCGCACAGGTAGATGCCGAACGTGTGCCTGAACAGATTGTCTATAAGACGTTGGTGCTCGACATCGTAAAGAAGAAAGTAAGCATTGACGGCGAGGAAGCACCGCTCACCAAAAAGGAATTTGAAATCCTGCTGCTACTGTTACAGAACAAAGGTCGCGTATTCTCGCGCGAAGACATACTGGGACGCATTTGGAGCGATGAAGTATATGTACTGGACCGCACCATCGACGTAAACATCACTCGCCTGCGTAAGAAGATTGGCGCATACGGAAAATGCATCGTAACACGTTTGGGATATGGGTACTGCTTTGAAGCCTAACAATCAGGAAAAGCATTTCTTGTCGTTCAGCCGGAAGTTATTTCTTTCGGTCATCTCGCTGTTTCTGGTGTTTGCAGCCTGCTTCATCGCCTATCAGTATCAGCGCGAAAAAGAATACAAGGTAGAGCTGCTCGACATACAGTTGCAGGACTACAACGAATGGCTGTCGTTGCGCCTGCAAAATGTACCGGACAGCCTGCGCACATCTCTACTGGACGGAGTTGTGGGCAAATACGTCAACAAGGAATTGCGCGTCACCCTCGTCAGCCTGCAAGGAGAAGTGCTGTACGACAGCTACAAAGGCAGCACACACGAACCCGACAACCACATCGGACGACCCGAGATACAGAAGGCACTAAAAAGCGGAAAGGGATTCGACCTACGACGCACGTCGGAGACAACCGGTGTCCCCTACTTCTATTCCGCTACCTTGTTCGACAAGTACATCATCCGTTCGGCTTTGCCCTACGACGTCAATCTGATAAAAAGTCTGGCTGCCGACCCGCACTACATCTGGTTTACACTGGCCGTTACACTGATGCTGGCATTCATCTTCTACAAGTTCACCGCCAAGCTAGGCACAGCCATCAGCCATCTGCGCGAATTTGCCGAACGGGCTGACAAGAACCAACCTTTCGAGGTAGACATACAGTCGGCTTTCCCGCACAACGAGCTGGGTGAGATTTCGCAACACATCATCCAGATTTATCGCCGACTGCGCGAAACCAAGGAGGCACTCTACATCGAACGCGAAAAGCTGATTACCCACTTGCAGACTTCGCGCGAAGGACTGGGCGTATTCACCCGCGACAAGAAGGAAATTCTGGTCAACAACCTCTTTACGCAATACGGAAACCTGATTTCGGACAAAAACCTGCAAACCACGGAGGAGATATTCTCCATCTGCGAATTCCAGAAGCTTACGGACTTCATCAACAAGGCATTGCAACGCCCCATAGCCGCTACGGAAGAGAAGCGTATGTCCATCAGCATCAACAAGAACGGACGCATCTTCATCGTGGAGTGCATCATCTTCCAAGACCTCAGTTTCGAAGTGTCCATCAACGACGTCACGCAGGAGGAAGAGCAAATTCGCCTGAAACGACAGCTCACCCAGAATATTGCCCACGAGCTAAAAACTCCCGTCAGCAGCATACAGGGCTATCTGGAGACCATCGTCAGCAACGACAACATCCCGCGCGAGAAAATGATGATTTTCCTCGAACGATGCTATGCACAGAGCAACCGCCTGAGCCGACTGCTGCGCGACATCTCCGTACTGACCCGTATGGACGAAGCCGCCAACATGATTGACATGGAGAAGGTAGATATCAGCGTATTGGTAGCCAACATCGTGAACGAGGTATCGCTGGAACTGGAACAAAAGCATATCACCGTAGTCAACTCGCTGAAGCCCAAAATACAGCTACGCGGCAACTACTCACTGCTCTACTCCATCTTCCGCAACCTGATGGACAATGCCATCGCCTACGCCGGCAGCAACATACACATCAACATCACGTGCTTCCGCGAAGACGAAAACTTCTACTACTTCAGCTTTGCCGACACCGGTGTCGGCGTTGCCCCCGAACACTTGAACCGCCTGTTCGAACGCTTCTACCGTGTAGATAAAGGACGCTCGCGCAAGCTGGGTGGCACCGGTCTGGGGCTGGCCATCGTGAAGAATGCCGTGCTGATACATGGCGGAACCATCTCGGCCAAAAACAACCAAGGAGGCGGACTGGAGTTCGTGTTCACACTGGCGAAGGAGAGATTATGAAAAAATACTTCAAAATTTTCATTATTCAAAATATCTTTCTTACATTTGCAATGCATTGGTTTGCGACCTCCATTCGGAGGAAGCAATTAAAAGGGAATCAGGTGCAAATCCTGGACAGTCCCGCTGCTGTAAGTTTCATAAAATGCTACTGACAAACAACTCCTTATGCCACTGGGAGGTAACTTCCGGGAAGGCGTCCGTAGCAGAAATAAGTCAGAAGACCTGCCATGCACGTTTTATCACCAGCTTTCGAGGAAAAAGCGTTGAGTCTAATGAAGCCGGACTGTTCTGTCCAAATCATTTCATTCATCCAAACTAATTCAGAGAAAGTAAAAAGGTAAATAAACTCTGCCAAGTTTATTGTGATGTCCGGCCGAAGTGATTTCGTCCGGACATTTTGTTTATCGGCAGATTTATGGAAAACAGGTGACTACACCCTAGCTTCCTCCCACCAAGTAAGCACAAAATCAGGATGGGTCTGATAGTGGATAAGGAAGTGTTTCCGCCGACTCGTCTTGGTCTCGTAGGCTTCGATAATGCCTGCTTCCTGCAAGGAGAAAGGACGGATGTGAAGGTGTTCCACAAAGTCTACCTCTTCCTCGTCCATACATTTGTACATCACCTCCTTGGCCGACCAATTGAGCAAAAGAAGCCATGTCGCCTCATCTCCGACATGAGCGTCGAGGGGAAAATCGGCATTCATGAAGCGATCGGCCACCTTATGCACACGAAGGCCGAAGTGCTCTATATCAATGCCCACAGGCGTTTGCCCCAGGATGACGGCGGCATATCCATCGGTATGTGAGATGCTGATGAAGCGGGAGTCATCTGCCAGATAAGGCTTTCCGGAAGGCAAGTAGCGGATTTCTTTCGGCTCGTCTGTCATAACGCTGAGCAGCATACGCACCGACAACCACTCCTGCCAACGGCGCGGTGACTTGAAGCGTCGTGCAGCCTCCTCTCCCAGCGGCGTTCCGGCATACTTGGCTTGAAGTTCATCGTGCGATTCGTCCATCTTCCAAATGCCAAGTACGGACGAATCACCAATCTTATGAAGCTGAAAAAGAGACATCTTGAGTTAAATAATTATTGGATAATTATCGGTCACTTTTCTCCTTTATCCTCGTCTTTGCCCTCTTCTACGGGGGTAACCGTGAATTTCACCTTCAGGATGCGCCGGTTATCCATTTCCAGCACCTCAAACTCATAGTGCTTATAAGTCACCTTCTCGTGCAAGGCCGGGAATTCACCTTTCAGCTCCAGCAGCAGTCCGGCAAGTGTATCGGCATCACCGGCCACTTCGTCGAAGACCTCTTCATCCACTTGCGTAATCTTGTAGAAATCGGTCAGCTGTGTCTTGGCCTCGAACACCCACGTATGATCGTTGAGCACGGTGTAAGTGCGTTCTTCGTCGTCATATTCATCGCGAATCTCACCCACGATTTCTTCGATGATGTCCTCCATCGTCACGATGCCCGAAGTGCCTCCAAACTCATCCACCACGATGGCGATATGTATCTTATTGGCTTGGAAGTCGCGAAGCAGGTCATCAATCATTTTCGTTTCGGGCACAAAGTAGGCAGGACGGATGAGCGACTGCCAACGGAAATTGTCACCCTTGCTCAAATGAGGGAGCAAGTCTTTGATGTAGAGAATGCCCTTAATGTTGTCGCGCGTATCGGCATAGACCGGAATGCGGGAATAGACATTCTCCACGATGCACTTCAGCACTTCCTTGAAAGGAGTATGAATCTCCAAATCGACCACGTCAAGCCGAGATGTCATCACCTCCTTCGCCGTCTCTCCGCCAAAACGGATGATGCCTTCGAGGATATTGTTCTCTTCCTTCAGTTCAGCCTTGTCTGTCAGCTCCAGCGCATGAGACAGTTCGTCCACCGATATATTGTGGTTCTTACGAGCAAAATGCTTGTTTAGGAAGGAGGTGGAATGCACGAGCATAGAAGAGATGGGATAGAAAACAGACCGGAATGCCATGATGCCCGTAGCCGCAAAACGACAGAAAGGCAACACCTTCTGTGCCGAATATATCTTGGGCATGATTTCACCGAAAAGCAGCAAGAGGAATGTAAGGATGACCGTCAGCACCAAAAACTCCGCAATGGGTGAATGGAAGTTGAACACATTCATAAAGAAGAAATTGCAGAGCATGACGATGGTCACATTTACGAAGTTGTTCGTAATCAGAATGGTGGCCAGCAACCGTTCGGTATCTTCCAACAGATTACTGATTTTCTCGTCAGAAGGATGCTTCCGCTCGGCAACGACATTCAAGTCGGAAGGAGTCAGCGAGAAGAAAGCAATCTCGGATGCGGATGCAAAACCGGATAAAAGCAGGAGCAAACCTGCCAGAACAATGGCAATAATAGCCGAAACAGAGGGAGTTTGTACGGATATCCCGTTAAAAACATCAGCCAATTGGCATAAATAAGCGTCTGGGTCCAAAGAGTTTGGTTTTAGTTAAACAATTAGAACGG
>JAUNJD010000263.1 GCA_030523205.1 Bacteroides sp. | reverse complement strand
ACGGCCTTTCGCATCTAATACGGAGACATTTGCTTGCATAGTGGGAAACCACATAAAAGCCAAACAAAGAATCTGAAAAAGAGATGCTGCAGGAAGCCACTTATCCGTAAGCAATAATGTAATAATCGGAGCAGAAAGCACAGCAAGCCCGATCATCAATGGGAACAATATAAAACCTGACAATCTTAAGTAAGTAATGAATATTTGATTGAATTTATCATTATCGTTCTGATATTTACACTGAATAGGATATAAGACTTTCTGAACTACATTTCCAAAGTTCTGTACAGGGAACTGCCCTAAAGTATAGGAACGATTGAAATAGCCCAATGTAGATGCATTAAAATATTTTCCGATAACCAAAGAATACATATTGGTATAAAGCGTATTCAACATACTAGCTATCAACAACCGAGAACCAAAGGAGAACAAAGAACGAAATGAAGTCCAAGAAAATTCCCATCCCGGTCGCCAACGAGTATAATACCATAGAACAAATACCCACGTAAGATTGCCTATCAGATTCTGAAAAACCAGAGTCCATACTCCAAATCCAGAATATGCCATCCCTAATCCAAGCCCCCCACCTACAACAACAGATGACAAGGTTGCAATCATTTGCTTCTTAAAATCCAAAGCTATTGTCAGACGAGCAACTTGAATAACACCCAGTGAATTAGTCACTAAAACCAAACAATAAACCCGAATGATCTTCACTAATAGAGGTTGCTCATAAAAACTTGCTATCAATGGAGCAGAGACAAAAAGTAACAAATAAATTATAGCTGAAACTACAAAATTAAAATAAAACATGGTATTGTAGTCCGTTTCTGTTCTATCTTGTTTCTGAATCAAAGCGTTATACAAGCCACTATCAATCATTGTTTGGGCGATGGCCATAAAGATGCTGAGCATCGCAATCAAACCGTAATCACTCGGAGAAAGCAGACGCGCTATCACGATGGTAAGCACGAACTGGATTCCCTGCGATGAGAAACGCTCGATGGTGTTCCACATTACTCCTTTGACTGCCTTATTCTTTACGGACATATTTCGTGGCCTTTAGTACGCTACACTCTTTCTTTCCACAAACTCCTCCCACCACGTAATCAACGCCAAGAGGTTGAAGTATTGCAAAGCTTTGTTCTGCCGATGCCAGAACCAGCCGCCTGTCTGCGAAGCTTCGCGGTCGTAATCGGTGAGGAACTTCTCGACAACATCGCGACGAAGGTAATCCTTGTAGATGCCTGAAGACAGGATGAAGTCTTTCAGCTTGCTACGCTGAGCAGGGTCTTGGAAGAACAAGGGCATGGGGGCAAAACCGCCTTGCTTCTTCTTCGAAGTGATGGCCTCGGGAAGTAAGGGCTTGTAGTGATATTTCAGCAGGTATTTGGCCACTGCTTGACCACGAGCCATCTTCCATACGCTGTCGCCCTTGCACTTCAGACTGACGGGCAGCTTCTGCAAGAAGTGATAGAGGTCTAGGTCCATGTAAGGGAACGTGAGGTTATTGCCAAACATACAGGCCATGCGGGAGGCTTTGTAGAGGATGACACGATTGATGACAATATCGAGGTCGGAAACATAGGCGTGCTGGGTGTATAGGTGCTCGAAGCTGCGGAGATCGGACTTGGGAGAGGTCGGAGCAACGTAATCGCGACGGGCATCTTGCAGCAGCTGACGCATGGCGACATCGGAGAAGCCGAAACGGTCGCCTTCCATCAGGTGAAGGATGCCGTCGGCATGGAACTTGATGCGGGAGAGTTTCCCGCCGGTATCGAAGGAGGGATGACTCATCAAGCTATTTGCCAAACGAAGGAATGGATGCAGCCCCATGCGTCCCGTCAGGTAGTGAAGTGCTACTCCACGGCCTGAGGTGCCGAAATACTGGTCGCTGCCGTCACCTCCGAGGATGACTTCGGGCTTCGTATCGCCTATCAGACGCATGGCGCAATAGTTCACCATGAGACCGCCTTCGACAAAGGGTTCGCCCAAGAAGCGGATGATGGAGGGCAAGGCGGTGATTTCGCTGCCGTCTATCTCGTACTCGTGGTGACGAGTGCCGAAGGTGTCGGACATCAACCGAGCCATAGGTAGCTCTGTCCAAACATTGCCACGGAAACCAATGGAATAGGAGTCGATTGTGCCATCGTAAATGCTACGCAGGGCTGCCAAGTTGGAACCGGAATCGTAGCCGCCACTAAGCAAAATGCCGACATGGTTGCTGTTCCCTATGCGACGGCGTATGGACTGTGCATGAAGTTCGCCATAACGCTGCGAATAGGCATCGACATCGGGAGAGGCCTCGATGACGGGGTCGAGCGAATAGGTGAACAGGCTGTCGCGAACGGGGAAGGAGGAAGCGGGATGAGCGGCCTCAGATTTGGCATAGTAGAATCGTTCGCCCGGATTGAGCCTACGGACTTCTTTCAGAAGAAAGCCGTCGCCCGTAAGGATGCCACGCTGAAGCACACAGCTCAGGCCAAGAGGGTCGCAAGTGAACCGATGGCCGGATTGCTCCTCCAAGTATTGCCAGGAAGAGGAGAATTCGCCCGTTGCCGTGCAATAGATGGGAAGATGGGTGCCGTGATGGTCGCGGGCTACACCGCACTCGTCGGCCGAATAATAGACGATGGTGAACGAACCGTCCAGACGAGAGAAGCCACGGGCACCATCGGAACGGAAAAGAGAAGCGGCCAAGGCTGCATTGCTGAGCTGGGGGGCAACAGAAAATGCGTCTCTGTTGCACAATGTGCCATAAAAAAAGATTCTTACGTCGTTGCTATCGAACAACGATTCCGGCTTGTCGCCTCCCATACCGGCTGTGCGCCAGTCTTCCAAACTAAGTTTTCCGTATATCATTACTAAACATTATTTTACGTTGCCATCTTTTCCCGTCACGCCATGTGCCGTATGTATAAACGTCTTGTTGGCTCCGCGCAACTTGAAGATGTTGAGAGCCATGACCCAGAACGTATTGGGCAAAGCACAAAGGGTGGTGACGAGGCGGGTGGTACAATATCTTTTGGGGACAGCCATGAGCAGGGCCATGACGAGCAGGGCCAGCAGCAGCCACCATTTTAAACTCCAATGGAAATCGTAGATGGTAATCAGCAGGGTGAAGATGCCCGTGAAGCCCAGCAGAAGCAGACGGGGGATGGAGAACTGCTGAAAAAGTTTGTCGCAGAAGTCCCACTTGCGGTCGGCTATGGCACGGAACAGGAAGCGGACAAAGACACGGCAATAGTGAAGCTGAGCCGAAAGCCAGCGACGACGCTGACGGGAGAAGTCGTCGGTGTTCTGTATCTTCTCGTCGAAAACGTAGGTCTCGGGAAGGTAGTGGAAGAAATGACCTTGGTAGAGCAAGGTAAGCTCCAGCTCGCGGTCGAAACCGCCAATGGCCTTGACATTGGCCATCGTGTCGCGGAACAGACGATAACGGAAAGCCATGCCGGAGCCGATGAGAGCTGCCGACATACCCAAGCGGGCGTGCCCCAGGCGGAAGATAGAGTTGTTGATTTCTTCGCTGATGGCGTCGAGGAAGGCCATGTCGGTATTCAAGTTCTTGGCCATACGGTGGGTCTGCACAATTTCGACTCCGGAACCGGCAAAGAGGTTATTGATGTCGGTGAGGTAATCGCAGGGGATGATGTTGTCGGCATCGAGCACCACGGCAATGTCGTAATCGTCGCCAATGGCCTGCATGGCTGCGTTGAGCGACTTGGACTTGGTGCTCTTCTCAAACTTCACTTCGACAAGACGGATGGGAAGGCGGGACAGGGAAGCATTGGTCTCGGGTTTCATACGGTCGGAAATGACCACTACATCGAAACAGTCGGTGGGGTAATCCTGCTCCAAACAGGACTCGACGCATTCGTGAATAACCGCGTCTTCTTTGTATGCCGGAATAAGAATGGCAAAGCGCTTGTGGGCGGTGGCTACTGCCGCCGTAGAGGAATCACGCCGCCGGGAAGCCAAGCTGTAAATCAAGAGATACAGGATGTTAACCGCAAACAGGACAAATAAAATCCAGTCTAATATATGTAATACGCATTCCAATTTTTAATGTTTTATAAATCTAGCTACAAAGGTAGAAAAAACTTGTAATACATCAACTGTTTTTGGGTAAATAAAACAAGTTTTTTAGTGCCACTTTGAAGGAAATTAAAATTCAGAGGAGTTGGAAATATCAAATGAGAACTTTCGGATACAGAACGTAAAGGGTTTCATCATAAAAGCGGAACTTTAAAAGTCCCGCTTTCTTTGTCTTAATAAGAAATTAATGAATTGATAAAGATGCTCCCGATATTTTAGACCCGATGTCGCGAAGGGCATCAGAGAACAGAGCCAATTCTTGGTCGGTAAAAGCAGCAGGCTTGCCGTTGACAATGGAACCGTTGATGCGTTGATAAAGCCACGATCTATCTTTGCCAAAGTAATGCTTTGCTATATAAGAAAGAGATACCATTTCCTGTATGCCTGCCAAACGTTCCTTTACATTAATATCTGTCCGTTTGGCTTGACGAGCCAAACGGCGTTCGTCCATCAACTCACGCATCAGACGTCCGGCCTCTTTTTTTTCTTCTGATGAAAGCTCTGCATTCAGCTGTGCAAAATATGCATCCGCTTCTTTCTTGCCATCGGGCGTGCCAGACAACAACATCTTATCAACAAATACCGCTACCTTATCTCTTAGTTCCATATATCATATTTTTAATATTCACAAGAAAGAGCGATGAAAGCAAAGAAGCATTAGTTACAGCCCTCCCGCTTCCGGAAAGGCTGTATTAATCATTCATTTTGATTTAGCACATCAGCCAGTTCAACAACGACCTTGGCAACAGCTTCTTCAAAATCCGATTCTGAATACCATCCTTCTTTTAAGAGTAAGTCTTCATTGTATATTAATTAATCGTTTTACATTTGCATAAATTATCAACATCAG
>JAUNJD010000025.1 GCA_030523205.1 Bacteroides sp. | reverse complement strand
TGAAGGTAGGGATTAACTTTGACAGGAAACTGCACACGATTTCCGATTGGGAAATTGTATGATTTGGCGGTTTCAGAAAACTTCCGTTTCTTTGTATGTGTATGATTAAATGGGATTACAAGAACCTTTATGCTTTAAACTTAAAAATAAAGAAATGAAATGGAACCAACCGTGTTTAATCCTGCACAACAGCAGATATTGAGAATGCTGTCTTTTTCTCGGTCGGAGGAGTCCATGGAGGAACTGAAGAAGGTGTTGTTTGAATATTACTCCAAACAGGTACAGGAGGAGACTGACTTACTATGGGACGAGGGTGTCTTGGATGAGCAAAAAATCGAAGATTTACTACATGAGCATTTGTCCGTGAAGAAAATGCCGCGGAGGGATGATGTTAGCCGTGCTATTACGGGAGACGCACTTTTGAATCGCTTGCGTTCACGGATAAAATCTCTATTTGAATGAATGCTATATTGGCAGTGAAACGCCCTCGGATAGAGTGAACACACATCTATCCGGGGGCGTTTTATTTTTTCACCCGAATCCGTTAATAATCAATAATACCTCCCTCTCCACCTCTTCGTTCCACTAAAAATTCTTACCTTCGTGGAAAAGATATCATTCAATTTAGCATGACTATGGAACTACATACGAGACGATATCCTGTGGGACTACAGGATTTCAAGGAAATCCGGACAGAGGGACGCTTGTACATTGACAAGACGGAGTATGTGTATCGCATGACGCATGGGGGCTCTAAATATGTTTTTCTCAGTCGCCCACGCCGTTTCGGCAAGACGTTGCTGACCAGCACGTTGCAATATTACTTCCAAGGACGAAAGGATTTGTTCGATGGGTTGGCGATAGAGAGGCTAGAGACGGAATGGATGGAGTATCCGGTATTGCGGTTCGACATGAGCAAAGGCAAGAATTTCGACAAGGATTCCCTGACCCGATACCTGCATGATCAGTTACAGACCAACGAACGGATGTTCGGCATAACATCGGACTGCATAGACGTGAACTTGCGGCTGAACAATTTGATAATGGAGGTGTCACGTCAGACTAATTGTGGCGTGGTGGTATTGATAGATGAATATGATGCTCCGTTGCTGGATGCCGTGCATGAGAATGAAAGGTCGGTCAAGGTACGTAACGTGATGCGCAACTTCTACAGTCCGCTGAAAGCGTGTGATCCTTACATCCGTTTCGTTTTCTTGACGGGTATCACCAAGTTCTCTCAATTGAGTTTATTCAGTGAACTGAACAACATTGACAATATCAGCATGGATGAGGAGTTTGGAGGCATTTGTGGCATCACAAAGGAGGAACTGACCGAACAGATGTCCGTGGATATTGACTTGTTGGCCAGAAAACTCGGCTTGTCCCACGAAGAGACGTTGGATAGGTTGGTGTCGCTCTATGATGGTTATCACTTCACTTGGCCATCGGATGATATATTCAATCCTTACAGTTTGCTGAAGGCGTTCGAGAAGAAGAACTTGAAAAGTTATTGGTTTGAGACAGCCACACCGACACACTTGATAGAGTTAATGCGTAAGTATGATGTACATCCGACTGATGTAGGTAGCCTGCAAATGGGGGAGACAGGCTTTAATATTCCTTTAGAACAGGCACGCAACTACATCCCATTGTTCTATCAGAGTGACTACCTGACCATTAAGGATTATGATGCCGAATTGGAACTCTATACGCTTGACATTCCCAACCAGGAGGTGCTGAAAGGCTTAATGCGAAACTTGATACCTAATTATTTGCCACAAGATGTGAATGTGGGTGAGAGGATGCTGCATCGGCTCTAGGCCAGATAGACAGCAAGCACTATCCACATCGTTTTGCCGCCTGTGGCTTGCCTGTGGTGAAGGTAGGGATTAACTTTGACAGGAAACTGCACACGATTTCCGATTGGGAAATAGTATGTGATTGACATATCCAGTCCTTCTTAGCTATTGAATGAACGCTATATTATCATTTGCCAGCGGTCTTTAGTCGAGAAGAGAATGACGTTCGCACTTTTTCAACTGAATGTTTGCAATCTAAAATAAAGATATTACCTTTGTCTTAAAAAGGAGGAATGTTATGGACACAACGATGCAAGGTGTTTATGTGGATATACCCCAAGGGGATGTGACGTTCTTCAAAGAACTGATGAACAAAATGGGGTGGAAGTATGAGACGAAAGAAAGTCTGGTGCAATCATATGTAGAATCGCGTCCTGCCAATGTGGATCTGTCGGACGATGATGTCTTGGAAGAATTGTATGCTGTGAGATATTGCAAAGATGAAAATAATCATTGACAACAATATTTGGATTTCATTCTTGAGCGGTACATATCAGAAAAGGATATATTGGATACGTTAAGACTTATGCAACGCTGTTGTTTCTATGCACGTATAGAACGTAAAGTCATTTCTCCTATTCGTGATGAAAAAGATTTGTATCTTTTAGCTTTAGCTGATACGGTGCAGGCAGATTATATACTGACAGGAGACAAAGACTTGCTGGTACTGAAAAAACATAATAAAACTTGTATATTAACATATGTTGAATTCTGCCAGTTGTTAGGCAGAAAAGACCTTTCCTGAAAACGACCAGCCGACCAGCCAGAAAAAGAAAAAAGAGATGATAGACCAAGCAACCATAGACCGGATACTCGATGCAGCGCAAATCACTGACGTGGTTTCCGACTTTGTCACTCTGCGCAAGCGGGGTGTCAACTATGTGGGTCTGTGCCCGTTCCACGATGACAAGACGCCCTCCTTCTATGTGTCGCCCGCCAAGGGGCTCTGTAAATGCTTTGCCTGCGGAAAGGGAGGGAACGCCGTGCACTTCATCATGGAGCACGAGCAGATGACTTACCCCGAGGCACTGAAATACCTGGCACGGAAGTACGGTATCGAAGTAAAGGAGCGTGAGCTGTCCAACGAGGAGAAACTGGCACAGAGCGAGCGCGAAAGCCTGTTCGTGGTCAACCAGTTTGCACGTGACTACTTTCAGAACATACTGCGCAACCACACCGACGGACGGAGCATAGGCATGGCATACTTCCGCAACCGGGGATTCAGAGACGACATCATCGAGAAATTCCAATTGGGATATAGCACGGACAGCCACGATGCACTGGCACAGGAGGCGCTGAAGAAGGGATACAAGAAGGAATTCCTCGTGAAGACAGGCCTCTGTTACGAAACGGACGACCATCGACTGCGCGACCGTTTCTGGGGGCGCGTCATCTTCCCTGTGCATACCCTATCGGGTAAGGTGGTGGCCTTCGGAGGACGTGTGCTGGCCAGCGCCACCAAGGGGGTGAAGGTGAAGTACGTCAACTCTCCGGAATCGGAAATCTACCATAAGAGCAACGAACTGTATGGCATCTACTTTGCCAAGCAGGCCATCGTGAAGCAGGACCGCTGCTTCCTAGTAGAGGGTTATACCGACGTCATCAGTATGCACCAATCGGGCATCGAAAACGTGGTAGCCTCGTCGGGCACAGCTCTGACACCGGGGCAGATACGCATGATTCACCGCTTCACGAACAACATGACCGTGTTGTACGACGGCGACGCTGCCGGCATCAAGGCCTCCATACGAGGCATCGATATGCTGCTGGAAGAGGGCATGAACATCAAGGTG
Source organism: Bacteroides sp. (assembly GCA_030523205.1). Classification (GTDB taxonomy): domain Bacteria; phylum Bacteroidota; class Bacteroidia; order Bacteroidales; family Bacteroidaceae; genus Bacteroides. The sequence continues at coordinate 22,188 of JAUNJD010000025.1, read as the reverse complement.
TGCCTGCTGCCTGACGGCGACGACCCCGACTCGTTTGCCCGCAAGCACAACGCCACGGAATTTCAGACTTTCATTGCCGAACACGAAACGGACTTCATACGCTTCAAGACGAACCTCCTGCTGGAGGATGCGGGCAAGGACCCCATCAAGCGTGCCGAGCTGATAAGCAACCTGGTGCAGAGCATCTCGGTCATCCCCGAAGCCATCGTACGTGATGTCTATATCAAGGAGTGTGCCCAACTGCTGCACGTGGAGGACAAACTGCTGGTGAGCGAGGTGGCCAAACGCCGCGAGAAGCAAGCCGAACAGCAGGCCGAACGTGCCGAACGCGAACGACGTGCCGCCAACGCCGCACGCGCCAACGCACAAGCGGGCATAGTCCCCGAACGCCCCACACCGCCCGAGGAGACTGACGCCCCCTACCCTGCCGAACAGCAACCGGAGGAGTTGCCACCCCCTTATCCTGCTGACCTGCCGCCGGAAACGGTTCTGCCGTCCGAGGCATACGCCTCGTTCATCCCGCAAGAAGGCAAGGAAGGACGCGAATTCTACAAATACGAACGGTTGATTCTGCAAATGGTGGTGCGCTACGGAGAGAAGGTGATGTGCAACACCACGGACGAAGAGGGAAACGAAGTGCCAATCAGCGTGATAGAATACGTCGTAAGCGACTTGAAAGAGGACGAGATAGACTTCCACAATCCGCTGCACCGACAGATTATGACCGAAGCTGCCGCCCACATCCACGACGAGGGATTCTGCGCTGAGCGTTACTTCGTGAACCACCCCGACCCTGCCATCAGCAAGCTATGCGTGGAACTGATAAGCACGCGCTACCAGCTGAGTAAGTATCACTCCAAGAATCAGAAGATAGTAAGCGATGAGGAGCGACTGTACGAACTAGTGCCCACGTTGATAATCAACTTCAAGTATGCCATCGTCAGCGAGGAGATAAAGCACATACTGACGGCTCTGCAAGACCCTGCCGTGACCGCCGACAACGAGAAGTGCGACGCCATCATGAAGCGCTACTGCGGCCTGCGCGAGGTGCAGAGCATCATGGCCAAGCGACTGGGCGACCGGGTTGTGCTGAACTGAGGGAAAGTGTTCAGCCGTTGTGCCGTATCAAGTTCATGAACTCTTCGCGGGTCTTGGCCTGATTGAAAGCACCGGTAAAGTCGGAGGTAGTCGTAATGGAGTTCTGCTTCTCCACGCCACGCATCTGCATACACATATGCTTGGCTTCCACCACCACCATCACGCCCAGCGGGTTCAACGTTTCCTGGATACATTCCTTGATTTGCAACGTCATGCGCTCCTGCACCTGCAAGCGATGGGAGAAGATATCTACCACGCGGGCAATCTTGCTCAGCCCCGTGATGTAGCCGTTGGGAATATAAGCCACGTGAGCCTTGCCATAGAAAGGGAGCATATGATGCTCGCACAGCGAAAAGAAATCAATGTCTTTCACAATCACCATCTGGCTGTACTCCTCCTGAAACTTGGCGGAACGGAGCACTTCGTGCGGGTCCATAAAGTAACCCTTGGTCAACGACAACATGGCTTTCGACACACGTTCGGGGGTCTTCAGCAGGCCATCCCGGCTAGGGTCTTCGCCCAATAGAGTAAGAATACGATGGTAATGTTCTTTCAGTTCGTCCAATGCTGGAGACACTATTTCTTCTTTTTCTAACATAATCTTGAGTTTTGGGTTCTCCGGCTGCATGGGCGTCTTGCGGGCAACGCGATGCCCCCTTTTTTTCTTCCGTCAAGCCTCCGGATACTTACAAGCTAAAACAAAACTTGAAAAACTTACAGTGCAATGTTCACCTGTTCCTTTACGATAGACACTTCCTTGAATACGCCCGTGGCACGCAATTGGCGCATCATGGCATCTGCCTCTTCGATGCTGCGGAAATCTCCGGCACGGCACAGCCAGCGCGGAGGGTTGAACGAGGTATAGACCGTAAGTTCGGGGAAATATTCCTTGATGCGCGAAGCTACGGAATAGGCCTCGTTCTTGGCCTGACGGGTGTTGTTGCCGGCATACACCTGTATGCGGTAGCCCGAACTTTTAATCACTCTGTGGTCTTCCGTCCCGGTGGGGATATACTCCGAACCTATCAGGGCCATGATACCGGCATCCTGATGAACAGTCACCTTGCCCTGCCCCGGCACATTGCGTTCCAAGCTCTTCACAATGTTGTTCTGGGCTACAGAGGAGGCTGCTAAGCCCAAGGACGCAACTAAAAGTAAACCTAGCTTCTTCACTTCTCGAAATGGAATTAATGATGAATAATGGAAAAATATATATTTGATGATAGATGATGGACGATTGACAAGGCATGGCCATCAATCATCCATCATCAGCATAAAAGTCGATTAATTAAAAGCATCGATAATGCCCTTGAAGTCGGCCACCTTCAATGCAGCGCCACCAATCAGACCGCCATCAACATCGGGGTTGGCAAACAGTTCCTTGGCGTTAGAAGGCTTGCAGCTTCCGCCGTACAGGATGGAGCAGTTATCAGCCACTTCCTGACCGTACTTCTCGGCTACGGTCGAACGGATGAAGGCGTGGATTTCCTGAGCCTGTGCGGGAGTAGCAGTCTTGCCTGTACCGATGGCCCAAACGGGTTCGTAAGCCAGGATAATCTTAGAGAAGTCTTCGGCTGACAAAGAGAATACGGAAGCCAGCTGAGCGGCTACTACTTCGTTCTGTTTGTTGGCTTCACGCTCTTCCAGCACTTCGCCGATGCAGAAGATGGGAGTCAGGCCGTTGGCCAAAGCCAGTTTCACCTTCTCTTCCAGGATTTCTACCGTCTCGTGATAGTAAGCACGACGCTCGGAGTGACCCAAGATGACATATTTGGCACCCGTAGAGGCTACCATGGCAGCCGATACTTCGCCGGTATAAGCACCCGATTCCTTGTCGGCGCAGTTCTCGGCACCTACACCAATCTTGGCGGCATCGACCAACGGAGTAACCGATGCCAAGTGGATAAACGGCGTACAGATGATTACATCACAGTTGGGCTTTTCGTTAGCCAATACTTCATTCAGTTCTTTTGCAAGAGCAACACCCTCTTGGAGGGTCTTGTTCATCTTCCAGTTTCCTGCAACAATGTTCTTTCTCATTTTGTTTATTATTAATTAAAGGTCTATATAAATTTTACTTTTTCTCTTGACAATCTACGGCTTTTTCGCCTGCGGCTCTTGGGGCACTACGGGCTTTGCCGTACGCGGCGCTTGCTTTATCTTGCCACCCAACTTCTCTCTCCGCTTGATGACGAAGATGTCTATCCCGATGACCAACGTCAGAGGAAGGAAAAACCAAAGCAATGTGTTGCCCACAGTCTCCCACTTGCTCACGTGTTTCAGTTGCCCTAGCTCCAATTTGTCCAGACCGGCGGTCAGCACATATTCGTCGGGCAACTGACTGTCGCTCCACTTATTCAGAATAGTGCCTGCCTTTATCAGCAACAGTCCCGGATTGGAGCGGATGACCGTCTTCAGCGTGATGTCGTCCATCTGGCAGAAAGGATACTCGGCACCGGTCTTGTCGCGCCATAGATCAATCTCCTTTTCCGAAGAAGAAGTCAGGGCCAGAAAGCCGTAACCATGCTCCACGCTGTAGTCGTATATCTCGTTGATGAGGTCGATGTTGCTGTCATCGGCCGCCTCGATGCGATGGGCTACCAGCAAGAAGGTGTATCCTTCGGCGGTCAGCACGCTGTCGGTTATGTCTTCGCCACTCTCCAGGCTTACCATCGAGAAGTCGTGGATAGGCGGTTCGTATCCTTTCTCCTTCAGCAGCGTGCGGGTTTCGACAAACGTCCATGTGCTGTCGGGATAGTCCTCCAATGCAAATTCCTGTCGCCGTCCGTCCTTCTCCATGACGAAAGTCGTTTCGAACACGCTCTGCTTGGCACCTTCGGGCACCTCCATGGCTTGCTTTATGTTTGTCCCAATCTTGTAAGGGCGAAAGTCCAATATGGGCAGATTCTCCAGACAGTAAAGCGACAGCACGCACACAAAGAAAAGGGTGTAGAGAGAAACCAGCCACTCCATCTGCAACGTGATGAAGCGGATAAGCTGTTCCCTGAACCGAAAGACCACTACCGCTGCCACCAGTAGAACCACATTCTTGGCAAAGGTCTGCCAGTTGGTCAGCACCCAAGCATCGCCAAAGCAACCGCAGTCGGACACCGGATTAGCCAATGCCAGATAGAGTGTGAGCGGCGTCATCACCACCAGCAGCAGGAGCGCCAACGTCGAAGCTATCTTCCGCCGTATGCCAAAGAACATATAGATGCCGACGCAAAACTCGGCAACCGAAAGCATGATGGCAAGAAACATAATCAGGAGAGAAGGGAAATGCGAAATCAGACCGAAAGCCGTCAGATAATCCTGAATCTTATAGAAAGAACCCAACGGATCGACTGCCTTCACAAAACCGGAAAAGATAAACACGGCTGCCAGCAGAAAACGGCAGGCATTTACCCATACCTCCTTGACAATATGTTTCTTATCAGTCTCCAAATTCAATCTTTATCAAACCGAATACGGAATAGTTGATCATATCCATATAGTTGGCATCCACACCCTCCGATACGAGTGTATGCCCGGCCAGAGTCTCGATTTGCTTTGTACGGTAAATCTTCATCAGAATCAGGTCGGTATATGAGCTGATTCGCATACTGCGCCAAGCCTCGTCGTAATCGTGATTCTTGGCCATCATCAGTTCCAAGGACAATTTGGCATATTTGTCATACAGGGCCAGTGCCTCGTCGTTGGTGATGTCGGCCGACTCTGCATAGCCCAATTCCAACTGTATCAGCCCCACAATGCCGTAGTTGACAATAGCAATGAATTCCGAACGGATTCCTTCATCGACCAACGACACTCCCTTGACTTCAATGCTACGGATGCGGTTGGCCTTGATGAATATCTGGTCGGTTACGGAAGCCGGACGAAGGATACGCCATGCCGAACCGTAATCGTGAAGTTTCTTGGAGAACAAGTCACGGCAGATGGCAATGACGTGCTCAAATTGTTGCTTGGTATCTTTCATTTCCTTACGAATAGGCTGCAAAGATAGGAATAAATAAAGAAAAAAGAAAAGAGGACACTCTAAAATCTATTAAAGTGCCCTCCGGGTATAAAAGATTGTTTACGTTTTTCTTTACGAACAGCGCAACACCTGTCCGGGACGCAAAATGGTCTTGCGCGTGATGCGGTTCAGCTTGCAAAGCTTGTCGATGGAAACTCCCTGACGGGAAGCTATCTTAGACAGTGTGTCGCCCTTCTTCACCTTGTAGAACAGGCCTTCACCACTGGCTATGGCACCGGCCTTGCGCGAAGAACCTTTAGCCTTCTGGAAGGTATAGGCATCGGCCACAATGTCCTGTTTCTCGAAGTCGAACATCAAAGCCGGGTCAATGGGAATTCCCAAGAAGCGGGTCTCAAAATGAAGATGCGAACCGGTGGAACGTCCTGTATTGCCGCCCAATGCGATAGGTTCTCCGGCCTTTACCAGCTGATCGACATCGACCATCTGCTTGGACAAGTGACCATATACAGTCTCCAAGCCATTGTCGTGGCGAATGACGATGTACTTGCCATATCCGCGACGGCCCTGATTCTTGACCACACGCACCTTGCCATCGAAAGCAGCGCGAATCGTATCGCCCACATACACCTTGATGTCCAGTCCGTAATGCGCACGGCGGCGGCGAGGACGATAGCCAAATATATCCGTAATCTTGGTATGGTCGGTAGGCATACAGAATCCGGTCAAGTCGAACGTATAACTGTCAGGCACAATGGCATCACCGTATGCCTGCACCAGTTCATTATTCCAGTTGGGGTATAAATCAAGACCCGGATACAAGGACTGTTCCGCGCGTATCTGTTTCTGCAAAGCCAACGAATCAACGCTCTTGAGTTTCTTGTCGATAGGGGCTTGACGGGCTATTAAGTCTTGAGAAAAGGAGTTCAAGCTTACCATGGCCGCCGCAGCAATCAAAACTGTTTTAAATCCAATAAAATTCATCTATCCTTCATCGTTCATTTTGATATCCGTGGCAAGCATTTCTGGTTAATCAACACACCTGTTTTACGCGAATATCCAGATTATTTTCAAAAATTTCCTCAAAGGTAAAACTTCTCCTTGAAAAGAGTATCGCCCGTTAACTATTTTTTCACGGTATGATACAGAAAAAGAGCCGGATAGACAATGCTAAACATCTGTAAATATGAAACATACATATACTTTATGTTTTACAACATAAAAATGTAAGTAAAGCGCATAATCAACCATTTATTCAACTTATGGCTGCCCAGTTCACATGGGTTTTGCGCAAGGCCTTCAGTTGGCGCCACAATATCTCGTTCTCGGGCAACACTCCATTGGGGTCGGCGTCCACCACTGCCTGGGCAATCTCACGCACGTATTGCAGCAGTTGCCCGTCTTTGGCTATGTCGGCTATCTTAAGGTCGAAGGCAACTCCGCTCTGCTGGGTGCCTTCCAAGTCGCCGGGTCCCCGAAGCTTTAGGTCGGCTTCGGCTATCTCGAAACCATCATTCGTGCGCACCATAATCTCCAGACGCTTCCGGGTATCTTCGGCTAGCTTGTAACCGGTCACCAGGATACAATAGGATTGGTCAGCTCCACGACCTACACGTCCACGCAACTGATGCAACTGCGAAAGCCCGAAACGCTCGGCATTCTCAATAATCATCACCGAAGCATTCGGCACGTTCACCCCTACTTCTATCACCGTAGTGGCTACCATAATCTGCGCCTCACCGGACACAAACAGTTGCATCTGCGCTTCCTTCTCGGCCGGTTTCATCTTGCCGTGCACCTTGCACACCTTACAATCGGGGAACTCCTCGCAGATGTGCAGATAGCCTTCTTCCAGGTTCTTCAGGTCTATCTTCTCGCTCTCCTTTATCAGCGGATAGACGATGTACACCTGACGTCCCTCTTCTATCTGCCTACGGACAGAACAATAGAGGCTTTCCCGTCGGTTGTCGAACTGATGAATCGTGGCTATCGGTTTTCTGCCGGGTGGCAATTCGTCAATCACCGACACATCCAAGTCGCCATACAGCGTCATGGCCAAGGTGCGCGGAATCGGCGTAGCCGTCATCACCAACACATGGGGCGGCTGTACGCTCTTGGTCCACAGACGCGCGCGTTGGGCTACGCCGAAGCGGTGCTGCTCGTCGATGACAACAAATCCCAAGGCGGAAAAGTTCACCGTATCTTCTATCACGGCATGGGTACCTATCAGAATCTGCACCTCGCCCGTCAGCAAGCCATTCAATATTGCCTCGCGCCGCTTGCCCTTGATGGAGCCGGTTAGCAGCTCCACCCGCACATTCATGCCATAGAGCAGCGAACGAATGGTTTCATAGTGCTGTCCGGCCAATATTTCGGTAGGAGCCATCATGCAGGCTTGGTATCCGTTGTCGAGGGCTATCAGCATACTCATCAAGGCCACTAGCGTCTTTCCGCTACCCACGTCGCCTTGCAGCAGGCGGTTCATCTGTCGCCCCGTACCCATGTCCCTACGAATCTCTTTCAATACTCGCTTCTGGGCATTGGTCAGTTCAAAAGGCAGGTTTTGGGCATAGAAGGTATTGAATATCTCTCCTACCCGCTCAAACACGTAGCCCCGATACTTGCGCTGACGGTCTTTGGCGTACCGCAGGATGTTCAGTTGCACATAGAACAGTTCTTCAAACTTGAGGCGATACTGCGCCTTGCGTAGCAAGTCGGCATTGGCAGGGAAATGGATATTTGTCAAAGCCTCCGTCAAGGGCAGTAAATGGTGGGCGTTCAAGATGGCAGGCGGAAGCGTCTCGGGCAAAGGTTCATGAAGCTGCTGCACCACCGTATTCATCATTTTCTCGATGGCATGAGAGTTCAGCGAACTGCGCTTCATCTTCTCTGTAGTATTGTAGTAGGGCTGCAAGCCCATAGACGAGAGTTTGAGTTCGTTTGCAGGGTCTATGTCCGGATGAGCGATGTTGATGCGCCCATTGAAAGCACTCGGCCTGCCAAATACGATGTATTCCTGATGAACCTTATACTTCCCGATGATGTATTTGATGCCTTGAAACCAAATGAGGTCCACAATGCCGGTTCCGTCCGAGAAATGGGCTATCAACCTACGCTGCCTTCCTTCACCGGCCGTCTCAAAGCCCAGAATCTCGCCTTTCAGCTGGATATAGGGCATTGTCCCGTCCAGTTCGCGGATGGAATAAATGCGACTGCGATCGACATACTTATATGGGAAATAGTACAGAAGATCGTGCAATGAATAGATATTCAGTTCCTTGTTGAGAATCGCAGCCCGCTGAGGCCCGACACCCGACAGATATTTTATGTCGCGCGTGGTCAAATCGAACATGAATCCAACAAAACTTGAGCAATCTTCAAATCGAAGGGAGTGGTTATCTTGATGTTTTCGCGGTTGCCTTCCGTCAGACAGACAGGGAAGCCCAATGCCTCTACCACAGAAGCATCGTCCGTAAAATGAGGGGTATAGGTCTGCTGATAAGCCCGCTTCAGAAGCTCTGCATCGAACACTTGCGGGGTTTGTACCAGTTTGTAGTCGCTACGGGGCACGGTCACACTACCTTCTCCTTCGAGACGACGTACTGTCTCCACGACGTCAATCACCGGTATCACGGCTTTCTTTTCGGCTGCCTGCTCATAGCACCGACTTATGACCTGTTGCGAGACAAACGGACGCACACCATCGTGCACTCCCACCAAGCCGGGAGAGGTGACCTCGGCCAAGCCATTCTTTACGGAGTGAAAGCGGGTTTCTCCGCCATCCACCACTACATGAGGCACTTGGAAATGATGCTCCCGACACAATCCGGCCCAATATTCCTGCTGGCTATGCGGAAGTACCAATATGATTTTCATCTCTGAACTGTAAGCATAGAAAGCCTCCAGCGTATGCATCAGCACAGGCTTTCCTCCTATCGGCAAAAACTGCTTGGGCAACTCGCTACCCATACGCAGACCTTTACCACCGGCCACAATCAGAGCGTAATGAAACATAATCGTTGAATCTGTGAAAAAATCCTCTGCCGCATCGGACAAGCCGGAACATCCCTTCTTGCACCTACCGCAAGACGAGATTCTACGACTACGACCGAAGGCGACAGAGATATAAAGTGTTTTTTAGACGAATCGGTCCGAAATCAGGCAAGGCACATTGCTTTCTTCAGCTCCTCCACCTTATCTTTGCCGCAAAGCAGCTCTACCACTGCCAAAGCAAAGTCCAGAGCAGCACCCGGTCCCTTACCGGTAATGATGTTTCCATCTTTCTGCACCATAGCACCCGTATATTCGGCACCTTCTAGATATTGGTCGAAGCCCGGATAGCAAGTAGCCTTCTTACCCTTCAGCACGCCCAGCTTGCCCAACACCATAGGGGCAGCACAGATGGCAGCGATTGGTTTGTCCTCTTGGGCAAACTTCAGAATCAGCTTCTTCAGGTCTTCACATTCTCCCAGCGTAGCAGCACCCGGCATACCTCCCGGCAACAGAAGCAAACTTGCATCGTAAAAGTCGCAATTCGCAATATTCTTGTCGCAAAGCACCGGAACACCATGAGCACCTGTCACGATTTCATCCGGGGTCACCGTTATCATCTGCACATTAATCCCTGCACGTCTCAGCACATCTACAGAAGCAAAGGCTTCCATTTCTTCAAAGCCGTCAGCAAAAAACACATAAGCTGTACTCATAATTTTTTCTCCTTTATTTTAGATTGAAATAATACGTTATCGTTCCTGTTTGGTTGTTCAAGCCGCTTACGGCATTGAACCGGGCCTTCTTCGCCGCATCTTCGGCAGCTTTCCGCAAAGCTGTATTCACTGTATTGGTTTGTCGGTTGATGCTGGTTGCTATCACATAGCCGGCGGGGTTCACCGTGATGTCCACTACCACGCGACCTTCATCCTGCACATTATATGCCGGACGGGGCAACCCGCCTTCGCCTATCGAACGTCCGCCCAAGTTGAAGGTACCATAGCCACCCGTGCCGGAAGTTGTCCCCGTCGGAGAGTTTCCTGTCGGACTGCCTTGGATGCCTGTCCCCGTGGTGTTGCCTTTACTACCCATCTGGGCACCTTTGCCAAAAGCACCGGCTACTCGCTTGCGGGCAGCCTCTTCGGCCTCCTTGCGTTCTCGTTCAGCCTTTTCAGCGGCCAGCTTACGCGCCTCTTCCGCTTTTTCGGCTTCCGTCTTTTCCGGTTTCTTCGTTTCCTTCTTGGTTTCCGTCTTGGGCTTGATGGCAACTGTCTCTTCGTCTTCCTGCGTGATGAGGTCCTGTTCTGCCGACTCCTGCACCTGCGGGGCCGTTATCTCGGGCGCCACGTCAACCTCCACCAGCGAAGGATCGGCCATACCCAACGCATCGGGCACATCGCCCAGCATTACAGGCATACCGTCTTCTTCCTGTTGCTCGGGCAAGGTGAATCCGACCAGCAGCAAAAGCGCAAAGAAAGCTATGTGCACCAGCAACGCGCCGGCCACTCCCACACATTTGGCTTTTTTCTTCTGATCCAATGACATCTTGCTATTATGATCTTATTTGGCTCTTGTAGCCAACACCATCTTAAACTTATTCTCGTTCGCTATATTCAGCACCTTAACAATCTCGCCGTATGGCACAGACTCGTCGGCATACAGCGCAACGTACATTTCGGGTTCCCGCACTGCACACTCCTTCAGGAAAGGGGTCAGTTCTTCGATGGACAAAGACTGCTCCTTGTCGTTTCCAAAGGCTGCATAGAGATTCAAATCCTTGTCGATGATGACCCTTGTCAGCGGACGTGCAGAGGTCTGCTGCTTGCCTTGAGGCAACAGCACCTTAATGGCATTGGGCGATACCATGGTAGAAGTTATCATGAAGAATATCAGCAGCAGGAAAATGAGGTCCGTCATGGACGCCATGCTGAAATTGGGCGATATTTTGGCTCTACGCTTTAGCATGACGGTTCATTCAATAAGTCCATAAAGGCCATTGTCTTAGCCTCCATCTTATTCACCACACCGTCTATCAGCGTCACCAGATAGTTATAGGCAAACATAGCTATGATGCCGACAATCAGACCACCCACAGTCGTAATCATCGCTTCGTATATACCGCCCGAGAGCAATGTGATGTCAATATTGTTACCGGCATTCGCCATCTCCCAGAAGGCCCGCACCATACCGGTCACCGTACCCAGGAAACCAAGCATCGGCGCACCGCCCGAGATGGTAGCCATGATAGTCATTCCTTTCTCCAGCTTGGCCACTTCGAAGTTTCCCACATTCTCTATGGCAGCCTGCACGTCGTTCACCGGACGTCCCAAGCGGCTAATGCCTTTCTCAATCATACGGGCAGACGGGGTATTCACACTTCGGCAGTAGGCAATGGCAGCTTTCAGTTCTCCGCCTAGAATATAATCCTTTATCTTATCCATGAACTGCGGATCTTCTTTTCCGGCTTTTCTGATTACATAGTTGCGTTCGAAGAGGATGTAGAAACAGACAACGGACATGGCAGCCAGCACAATCATAATCCAGCCGCCTTTCACAGCCATACTCCATAGGTTCATCTCATCGGGGGCAGAAACAGGAGTCAGCACCGGATTGGTTCCGGCGATTGAATCCGTCAATGTCGAAGCCACTTGGGCCAATAGGAATGTCAAATACATCAGCGAAGACAGTTTTTATATCCCTGTATGGTCTGTTCCAATCCCAAGTACAATGCATCACAAATCAATGCATGACCAATGGACACCTCATCCAGCCAGGGAATGTTTTGATAAAAATAATTCAAATTCTGTAAGCTCAGGTCGTGTCCGGCATTCAAGCCAAGACCCAAACTGCGAACCACCTTGGCAGCTTCCACGAAAGGAGCCACGGCAGCTTCTTTGTCCTTCGGGAAAGCCGTTGCGTAGGGTTCTGTATAAAGTTCCACGCGGTCGGCACCCGTCTTGGCGGCATATTCTATCATCTCTACGTCCGTAGATACAAACACCGAAGTGCGAATACCCGCATTGTTAAACTCGTCCAGCACTTCCGTCAGGAAAGCCAGGTTTTTCTTGGTATCCCAGCCCGCATTGCTGGTCAACTGTGTAGGACTGTCGGGCACCAAAGTCACTTGATGGGGTTTCACCTTCAGCACCAAGTCGATAAATTCCGGTGCAGGATAGCCCTCGATATTGAATTCTGTGTGCAGCAGCGGACGCAAGTCATAGACATCGCTCCGGCGGATGTGTCGCTCGTCCGGACGGGGATGTACGGTAATCCCGTCTGCTCCAAACCGTTCGCAATCCAATGCCACCTTCACTACATCCGGCACCTTGCCACCACGGGCATTGCGCAGTGTGGCAACCTTATTTATGTTTACACTTAATTTAGTCATAATTCATTCGATAGTTTGCGGCAAAATTACAAATAATAGCGATATGTTGGCAGCTATATGAGAAAAAAATGGCATCTTTGCAAGCATTAATAACAGACTTAGTATGAAATTTGCAATTTTCGGAAACATATATCAAGCACATAAATCCTCTCATGCCGAGAACCTTTTCCGCCTGCTGGAACAGCACAAAGCGCAACTTTGCGTATGCAGGGAATTCTACCAATTCCTTACGACAGACTTACATCTGAATATCCCACAAGCAGAGCTGATTGACGGAGATGACTTCCAAGCCGACATGGTCATCAGCATGGGCGGAGACGGTACTTTCCTAAAAGCTGCCAGCCGCGTTGGCAAAAAGAATATACCTATTCTAGGCATCAACACCGGCCGACTGGGATTCTTGGCCGACATTTCTCCGGCCGAAATGGAAGAGACCTTCAACGAGATATACAACCATCAATATAAAGTGGAAGAGCGCAGTGTGCTGCAACTGCAATGCGATGACGAGCGACTGATGCAAGAGCCGTTTGCCCTCAACGAGATAGCCGTGCTGAAGCGCGACAGCTCTTCCATGATCAGCATCCACACTTCCATCAACGAGGCACACCTGACAACCTACCAAGCCGACGGCCTCGTCATAGCCACTCCCACCGGCTCTACGGCCTACTCGCTCAGTGTGGGTGGCCCGATAATCGTGCCACACAGCAAGACGATAGCCATCACTCCCGTTGCCCCGCATAGCCTCAACGTCCGTCCCATCGTCATCTGCGACGATTGGACCATCACGCTGGACGTGGAAAGCCGTAGCCACAATTTCCTGGTGGCCATCGACGGGCGCAGCGAATCGTGCAAAGAAACAACTCGCCTGCATATCTCGCGTGCCGACTATACCATTAAGGTGGTTAAGCGTTTCAATCACGTATTCTTCGATACACTGCGGAACAAAATGATGTGGGGGGCCGACGTAAGGTAACCCCATCACATTGCGATAAATCAATGAGGCACGAATTACACAGACTCACGGTTTTATTTTCCTCCGTGATTTCCATGCAATTCGTGCCTCGTCGTATCAACAAGCGTAGATAGTTTACCGCACCTACCTTACTTCTTTTCTCCCAGCTGTTTCAGCAGACAATCTACCGCAGCCTTCAGCTGAATATCGTCACCTGCCAAATCGGCTTCCGGATTGTTGTAAATCAGCACATCGGGCTGCAACGTGTGGTTCTCCAAGTAATCACCTTGCATATCCATGCATCCCACTTGAGGAATGCCGAACACAAGCGTCGGGTCAATCTGACGTTCCCACCATACGGCAGTCATGGTGCCTGCTACGGGAGCACCCACCAGCTTACCTATACCTAAAGTCTTATAGACAAACGGGGTACCATGAGCATTGCTATAATTGTCCTCACAAATCAACATGCACGAGGGTTTCAGCCATTTGTTGAAGGGGTCGCTACCTATGTACTGCCCACGGGGTACAAAACGCTCGTACTCCTTACCGCCCAGCAGTGTCACTACATCATCGTGCAGCCAACCGCCACCGTTGTGACGCACATCTACCACTACGGCTTCCTTCATGCGGTTCTGATCGCTCAGCAAGTCCGAATAGATTTTGCGGAAACTTTCACTGTTCATCGCCTTGATGTGAACGTAGCCGATGCGGCCTCCGGAGAGTTCTTCCACCTTCTTGCGGCAACGCTCTACCCAACGTTTATAGAGCAAATCGGTCAAGGTAGTACCCGAAATCGCTTTAATGGTTTCATCAAAACGCTTCTTGCTTGAGGGGTCGTAAACAGAAAGGCGAACCTTCCGCCCGGCTTTGCCTTCCAGCAAAGGATAATAGTCGGCACCGGCCTTGATTTCCACTCCGTCTATCTTTTCGATGATGCAACCGACCTTCACATCCGTCTTTTTCTGTGCCAAAGGACTTTGACTGATGACTTCCTTGATTTTCAGTCCATCGCCCGTATAGGTCTCATCGTAGAACACACCCAAGGAAGCCGTTGTCATGGAAGGACCGTATGCGTTGTAGCGGGCACCCGTATGCGAAGCATTCAGCTCGCCCAACATCTCGCTCAGCATTTCCGAGAAGTCGTAGTTGTTGTTGATGTAAGGCAAGAAGCGCTTGTACGTTTCCTTATAGCCCTTCCAATCCACTCCGTGCAGGTCGGACACATAGAACTTGTCGCTCATCTGTCGCCATACGTGGTCGAAGATATAAGCCCGTTCTTCGTAAGGCCGATAGTCGTAGAAAGCCTCGAACTTAATGGGAGTAACCTTGCTGTTCCCGATTTCTATTTTCTTCAGTCCATCACCCGTGCAGAGGAAGAGGTTCTTGCCATCCTTGTCGGGCAAGAGCGTTCCACGTCCTACGTCCTTCAGCAATATTTTCGTTGAGCGGTCTTTCAAGTCATGCTTCCACAAATCCGAACCTTTCTCAAAAGTAGTCAAATAGTAAAGCGCATCACCTTTATCGGTAAGGAAAGCGTCGCCCATACGAGAGGAATTGACCGTCAAGCGCACAATGCGGTCGAAACGATTGTCGAGGTCAAAGGTAAGCGGCTCCACGTCCTTGTCTTTCGCCTTATTATCTTTCTTTCCTTTCTTGCTGTCTTTCTTGGCTTCTTTCTTATCCTTGTCCGATTCTTCAGCCTTATCCTTGTCTTTCTCTTCCTTCTCGGCTTCTTCCAACAAGGCAGCTTCTTCTTTTGTCATGCAGAAACGGTCGTAGGCTTCGGCATCGAAGAACATGATATACGTATCATACTCTGCTCCCCAGCTTCCATGACTACGGTATCCGGCACGGTCGCTCATCCAAATCATGGCTTTCCCATCGAGCACCCACTTGGCATGGGTATCCACATATCCACTTTCGGTAAGGTTCACCATTTCGCCTTTCCCATCTGCATTCAGCAGGACAACGTCCTTATTGTTCCAGCCGCCAACGCCAATGTAGTCCGAAAGAATCCAACGGCTGTCGGGGCTCCACTGGAACCATTGGTCGCCATCGGAATAGGAATATTGATATTGCCCTTCCATCACGGTGCGTACGGCTTTCGATTTCAAATTGATGACACGGATGGAAGTGCGGTTCTCCAAGAAAGCCACCTCCTTGCCATCAGGGCTGAATTTCGGGGAGAAAGACGTTACGTCGGAATGGGTCAGTTGCTCTTCCTTCAGCTCGGTGGCATAGGTAAAGAGTTTCTCATCCTCGCGAACCAAGGAAGTGGTATAGAGCTGCCATAAGCCATTGCGCTCGGAAGAATATACCAGCATACGGCCATCCGGCGAAAAGTCGATGTTGCGTTCTTGGTCTGGGGTATTGGTAATCCGCTTTGTTGTTTCATATTCTACGGAGGTCACATATACATCGCCACGCAGGATAAAGGCCACTTCCTTGCCGTTTGGCGATACAGCCATCTCGGTAGCGCCACTCGACTTAATCTGACGGATAAGGTCTTTATCGTTCCTGTCCGAGACAACGGAGATGGCCACTTTCTGCGGTTTTCCATCGGGAAGCTGTGTATAGATTTCGCCATCCCAGCCATAGCACAGTCTGCCATCTGCCGCTACGCTAAGAAAGCGAACCGGCTGCTTGGTGTAGTGGGTTATCTGGATGGGCTTATCGCTATCCGGCCTCCTCAGATAGACGTTGGAAGTGCCATCTGCCTCGCTCAGATAATAGAACGATTCTCCATCGGGTGCCCAAACGGGTTCACGGTCTTCGCCTCCGAATGTGGTCAGTTTGCGGTAATGCGTCTGCCCGTTGGGCTCGTACATCCAGATGTCACGGGCAATGGGCGAAACATGGTGTTTGCGCCAGTAATCCTCATATCCCTTCTTGTCTTGATAGAGCATGACGCCATTTTCGTTGATAGAGATGCACTCCATCGGCAAAGCAGAGAAGAGAGCAGGTCGCCCGCCTTCTACCGGCACCTGATAGACTTGCTTAAATTTGGCTGAAGGGAAAATCACAGCCTCAGCACTCGGCATCACATCGGCCGAGAACAGCACGTGAGTGGCATCCCTAAAAGCTATCGGAGTTTCGCTACCGGAATGCGTCGTCAACCTACGAGGCTCGCCGCCTTCCTTCGAAACTACATACACGTCCAAACTGCCCATGCGGTCGGAAGCAAAGGCTATCTGTTTACTGTCCGGACTCCATATCGGATATGTGTCGTGAGCAGGATTGGTCGTAATCTGCTGCGCACGTCCACCCGAAACGGGCACCGTAAAGATGTCGCCTTTATACGTAAAAGCGATGGTCGTTCCATCGGGGGAGATGGAACAATTTCGCATCCACAAAGGCGCGTCTTGTGCCAATGCAAAGCTTGCCAAACCAATGGCAGCCATGCTAAGTAATAACTTTTTCATAAGGCTATTTTTGTGTATTGATAACAAAACACCCCACGACTTCTCTATAAAGAAAAGCAGTCGTGAGGTGTCTTATGTATGTGTCAGGTGTTTGCTCGATTAAAGAGCACCAACTTCCTTCAAAGCAGCATTTGTCTTGTGAACGGCAGCAGCACTGGCAGCAAACTTAGCCTTTTCATCAGCAGTCAGTTCCAGTTCTACAATCTTCTCGATACCGTTCTTGCCCAAGATGACGGGAACACCGATGCAGATGTCTGATTCGCCATATTCGCCTTCCAGATATACGGAGCAAGGAATCATCTTCTTCTGATTGTGGATG
Source organism: Bacteroides sp. (assembly GCA_030523205.1). Classification (GTDB taxonomy): domain Bacteria; phylum Bacteroidota; class Bacteroidia; order Bacteroidales; family Bacteroidaceae; genus Bacteroides. Next base: position 5,043 of record JAUNJD010000025.1, on the reverse strand, counting down.
ATGGATTCTACTACGTAAGCACCTGCCGCACCCGGAGCATACCAAGCGGAAGTGCCCAGCAACTTCGTCAGCGTAGCACCACCTACCATTGTGCTGGCTACTACTTCGTTCAGCTTCTCTTCGCTCAGCAATGTGCTAACCGGCTGACCTTTGTAAGTAGCCAAACGAGCCAACGGAATCATGGTCGTATCACCGTGACCACCGATAACGATGCCTTCTACTTCGTTGGCATTGCAGCCCAAAGCTTGAGACAGGAAGTATTTGAAACGAGAGCTGTCCAATGCGCCACCCATACCGATGATACGGTTCTTCGGCAAGCCCAGAGCCTTCAACGACAGGTAAGTCATTGTGTCCATCGGGTTGGAAATAACCACCAGGATGGCATTGGGAGAATATTTCAAAATGTTCTGTGCAACCGACTTCACGATGCCTGCATTCACACCGATCAGTTCTTCACGAGTCATGCCCGGCTTACGGGGAATGCCCGAAGTAATAACGACAACGTCAGAGTTTGCAGTCTTCTCATAGTCGTTGGTACAACCTACAATCGTAGAATCGAATCCCAGCAACTGAGCAGTCTGCATCATATCCATTGCCTTACCTTCTGACACGCCTTCCTTCACGTCCAGCATTACCACTTCATCGGCCACTTCATTAAAAGCCAATACATTAGCGCATGTAGCACCTACGTTACCTGCACCTACTACGGTTACTTTTGACATAATTTTAAAATTCTAATTTTTTTGTTTAAACGAGTGTTTATTAAAGTTGCCGCAAAATTACATAGACATTCTTAATTAAGGAAATATTTCCATAATAAAATTGTTTAAAAATGCAGGGGAGGTTCTGCAACGTCCGTAAGGGCGGGCATGAAAGGACATCGGTGATAAGCGCACATTAGGGTTGTTAAAGAGTTACAAAACAGTCCCATCTGTCAATTTTATAAGGCAGATGGCTCGGTGATTAGCAATTAATGATTATTTTTGCATTCAAATATACCAGTTATAATAGAATATTGTTATTAAAAAGTTTTTTTGAGTATGGCAGACAAAAAGTATAAGCTTGTAATGGTAGCCGGTGGAGCCTTAATCGTTTTATTGATAGGTGTCACCATATTACTGTTTACCGAAAAGCAAGCAAACAACGAACTGATTCAGGAATTTCAGTTAGAAAAGGAAGACTTGGAGAACGAATACACCCGTTTCGCCAAGCAATATGACGAATTGAAGCTGACCGTATCCAACGACTCGCTCTCCGTCCTGCTGGAACAGGAGCAACTGAAGACACAACGCCTGCTGGAGGAATTGCGCACCGTGAAGAGTAGCAACGCCACCGAAATACGCCGTCTGAAGAAGGAATTGGCCACACTGCGCAAAGTCATGATAGGCTACATCAACCAGATAGACTCACTGAACCGCCTCACCGCCCACCAAAAAGAAGTGATTGCCGAAGTGACGCAGAAGTACAACGACGCTTCGCGACAAATCAGTAACTTGGCAGAAGAGAAGAGGACTCTGAACAAGAAGGTGACCCTTGCCGCCCAGCTGGATGCCACCAACATCAGTATGCAGCCCCTGAACAAGCGGAGCAAGAACGCCAAGAAGGTGAAGGATGCCGTCAAGATAAGAATCGGATTTACCATTGTCAAGAACATCACTGCCGACACGGGCGAACGGGCCGTCTATGTGCGCATCACCAAGCCGGACAACGACGTACTGACAAAGAGCGCCTCGAATACCTTCTCCTACGAAAACCGTGAACTGGCCTACTCCATCAAGAAGTACATCGAATACAACGGAGAGGAACAAGATGTCACCGTCTATTGGGATGTGGAAGAGTATCTGTATGCCGGCAACTATCGGATAGACATCTTTACAGGCGGCACACTGATAGGGACGCAGGAGTTCACGTTGAAATAAATCCATAACCACAAACAAATACATACTCCATGAAGAAAATCCACTTGGGGCTACTGCCGCGCATCATCATTGCCATCATACTGGGCATAGCATTCGGCAGTTTCCTCCCGGCCATGCCGGTACGGCTGTTTGTCACGTTCAACGGTCTGTTCAGTGAGTTTCTCAATTTTATCGTACCCCTCATCATCGTAGGACTGGTCACGATAGCCATTGCCGACATCGGACGGGGAGCGGGACGAATGCTGGTCATCACCACGCTGATAGCCTATGGAGCCACACTGATTTCCGGATTTACGTCCTACCTGACAGGAGTCACGTTCTTCCCTTCGCTCATCGAGGTCGGCGTTCCGCTGAAGGAGGTCAGCGAAGCACAAGGAGTGGTACCTTATTTCTCCGTAGAGATTCCTCCGCTGATGGGGGTCATGACGGCCCTCGTATTGGCTTTCGTGTTAGGACTGGGACTGGCTTACCTGCAAAGCGATGCGCTGAAGAATGCCGCACGCGACTTTCAGGACATCATCATCAAGACCATCTCCGCCGTCATCCTGCCGTTGCTGCCCATCTATATTTTCGGCATATTCCTCAACATGACGCATTCCGGTCAGGTATTCTCCATCTTGCTGGTGTTCATCAAGATTATAGGCATCATATTCCTGCTGCACATCTTCATCTTGGTGTTCCAATACTGCGTAGCGGCTCTGTTTGTACACCGCAATCCGTTCAAGTTGCTGGTTAAGATGCTCCCTGCCTACTTCACGGCATTGGGCACACAGTCGTCGGCTGCCACCATTCCCGTCACACTGGAACAGACAAAGAAGAACGGTGTCTCGCCCGACGTAGCCGGTTTCGTCATTCCGCTCTGCGCCACCATCCATCTGTCGGGCAGTACGCTTAAGATTGTAGCCTGCGCTCTTGCCCTGATGATAATGCAAGGAATGCCCTACGACTTCCCCCTCTTTGCGGGCTTCATCTTCATGCTGGCCATCACGATGGTGGCCGCGCCCGGCGTTCCGGGCGGAGCCATCATGGCCTCGCTAGGCATCCTTCAGTCCATGCTGGGTTTTGACGAATCGGCACAAGCCTTGATGATTGCCCTCTACATCGCCATGGACAGCTTCGGCACCGCATGTAACGTGACGGGCGACGGAGCCATCGCACTCATCATCGACAAGATTGGAGGATCGAAAAAGGAGATAGCGGAATAATCTCCGCTACCTCCCTTGTCCTTATACCATATTTTCCCTATATCACTTTTCGGGCGACTGTTCCAAGGTTGCCACCAAGAATTCGTAGAACTTCGTCACCGAGGGGATGTAAGCCCGCTCGTCCGGTGAGTGGGGCGAACGCAGCGTCGGGCCGAACGAAATCATATCCAGCCCCGGACAGTTGGCACCGATGATGCCACACTCCAGTCCGGCATGGATTACCTTTACTGCGGGCTCCACACCAAACTGCTGCTTATAGGACAGCTTCATGGCGTGCAAGATGGGCGAATTGACGTCGGGCTGCCAACCGGAGTAAGCACCGCTCAGCTCTACCTTCATGCCGGCCATCGAGAAACAGGCAGTCAAGCAGTCGGCCAGATAGTCCTTCATCGTATCGGCAGAACTGCGGGCAAGGATTTTCACCCCGGCTTTGCCTTCGGCTATCACGACGATGGCCAGGTTGGAGGAAGTCTCCACCGTATCGGGGACAGTAGGTATCATGCGCATCACGCCGTCCTGACAAGCCATCAGCACGTTAATCATATTGTCCTGAATCTCTTCGGGCACTACGGCAGCAGGCACGGGCACTTCTTCTAGTGTCAGCGTGATGCCGCTTTCTATCGGCGTGTATTCAGCATTCAGTTGTTCTTCGTATTCCTTGATGTAGTCGTCCAGCCCCTCCATGTCTTCGGGGTTGAACAGCAACACGGCATGAGCCTCGCGCGGAATGGCGTTGCGCATATTACCGCCCTCGAAGCTGGCCAGCTGACTGTCGAACTCTACCAGCAAATCGTGCGTCACGCGGGCCATCAACTTGTTAGCATTGGCTCGTCCTTGATTGATTTCCAGTCCGGAGTGTCCTCCGCGCAGGCCTTTCAACGTCAGTTTGCGGGCAACGAAGCCTTCGGCGGGTGCTTCTTCCTTATATTCCAAGGAGGCAGTGATGTCAATGCCGCCTGCGCAACCTATGTAGAGTTCGCCTTCATCCTCCGAATCGAGGTTCAGCAGGATTTCGCCCTTCAAGGTTCCGGGCTTCAAGCCGAAGGCACCGTACATACCGGTCTCCTCGTCTTTCGTAATCAGGGCCTCCAGCGGACCATGCTTCAGGTCGGTGGCTTCGAGCACTGCCATGATGGCGGCTACGCCCAGACCGTCGTCAGCCCCCAGTGTAGTGCCTTTGGCCTTCACCCAGTCGCCGTCCACGTATGTTTCGATGGGGTCTTTCGTAAAATCGTGCACCTTATCGTTGTTCTTCTGCGGCACCATGTCCATGTGTGCCTGAAGGATGACACCTTTGCGGTTCTCCATACCCGGCGTGGCGGGCTTGCGGATGATGACATTGCCTACCTCGTCCACGAAAGATTCCAGACCGAGACCTTTGCCGAAGTTCACCAGAAATTCCGTGATTTTCTCCATGTGTCCTGACGGACGTGGAATCTGCGTCAGTGAATAGAAATGCTTCCACACGTTCTGCGGAGCTAATTGTAAGATTGTACTCATAATGATAAAAGTTTGTTTGACGCAAATATACAATCATTTCTTCTTAAAACGTGACGATTCGCTCATTTTCTCACGGAGGGAAGAAGATATTTCACACATTTTTTCGTAAACTTCCGTTCATTCGTATGCCTTTCGGTCTTCGTCCGTGCATCTGTATCCATATCTTCCTTTATTATATTAGTTCAGTAAAAGATAAGCAATTTGCATCGATAATCCCTCATTTCACTTTTATCTCCCAATGTCCCGTCTTGTTGCTTCCCACACGGGCTATCAGGCCTTTCTCCTTCAGTGAGGCGAACAACCTTTCGGCTTGCCTCACGGTTATTGACAGCTTTTCGGCGGCTTGCTGAGCCGACAAATATTGGTTGGTTTGAATGTGACTCAACAGATGCTGTTCCCGTTCCGTAAGTTTTATACCG
>JAUNJD010000262.1 GCA_030523205.1 Bacteroides sp. | reverse complement strand
GCAATGACTCAGAGTCCACTGCATCATTATCCGATTTTAAGTGATACAATAGTTTCAAAACATTGAAAGCCGAGTTCGTTTCCGAAGATAGCGTACCATTCTTACTAATATTTTCTTTCACCGAATCACCAACGGTATATATCAGTTTCAGACTCAGCGTACGTTCTTCATCCTCCGTAAGTTCTGCACTTAAGCATGGCATAACTTTTGTGTCCATTTTGTAGAACAGATACTTCAGTTGCTTAACATCATTACCTGCCGTCGAACTTATTTATTTGTTGCGTTTAGCAAACAATGGATTCGAAAATCCAGTCAGTAAGAATATCGACTCTAGCAAAGTTGTCTTTCCTGAGTTATTACGCCCAAAAAATACGTTGACCAAGCCTAGATTATCTAACCTTAAATGTTCTAGACCACGAAAATTCTCTATGTTGATATTCTTATATAGTGGCATATTTCATTATTTTGGGAACAAATATACAGAATAATACGCTTACTTCATAAAATCAACTCAGAATTTACGTTTGGTCTGCCCTATTCTTCTCTCTGAAACAATGATTCCCACAGCAAAACTATCACCAAATTTGTCTTGCATTATCTTGCAGACCTGATTACAACCTCTTTGATGATTTACGTTACTATTTAGCAAAGTCTTAGTCAAGTTTGTATCAACAAAGCATTCCGGGATAACAAAGAGAGTTTTTCCCATATCGATGATTATACAAAAGATTCAATATTGAAAAACGCCCCTGGATAGATGTGTGTTCACTCTATCCGAGGGCGTTTCACTGAGAACTCCCGTGTTCTTTTTTCTGACTATTTCATTTAGTAAAAAAAGTACAACACCATCCTCTTCTCGACAAAAGAAATATAGCGTTTATCCGACCCGAGCCTTGCATCGATACCGTTATACCTGCATCAGATGCATCAGATAAATCATGATATTGTTTAATTATGCGTAAAAGTGATTTTATACCGCGCCCTTTAATAAAGGCAACGGTATTTATGTGAATTATTTAAAAGTTATGAAAAACATCTGATTCTCCTGATGCATCTGATGCACGGATAATTGACCGCCAACGGGCATACGTTCGACAAGCGTCAGAATCTCACTATCCGCGAAGTCCGCCTTATCATGGAATACTTAGGTGAACCGGGATGACCTGTGGAAGTACATCCACACCCCTTAAGGAAGTGCTTCCATACCTGCTTACGAAGCACTTCCTTACACCTTTACGAAGCACTTCCACAGGTCATTAGAAAGCACTTTCACAGACGGCTTATTTTCCGTTGCACAACAACGACCATCTACGACCATCATCGACCATTTGCCCGTTTGCCCCGTCGTACCTTTGCGTCGGCAAGCTAAAGTTGGGGGTATCGCCTCTGCTCACCTTGCCAACTCAATGTATAACCCTTTAAAAAAGTTTGTATTATGTCCAAAGCCTACAAAGTCAGCAAACACAACACTTCTGATCACTCAAAGCGTATTCAAGACTTATTTCAGATGCACCCTGAAGTAAAGCCCCCCACTCCAATATTTTCCGTCATTCAATTCGGTTATCACGTTAATTCGGTCTTTCCAAAAAGAATAGTTGAAGCCAACATTGACTGTGCGGGCATCATATTCGGCCATTAGGTTCAGTCCGTTTATGGCTTTATTCCAGAAAGAAGACTCCGGCAATTTGAAACGGAAATTGGCACCAAGAGCAATGCCCTCAGCCTCCGGGTAGCCGTCAGGCATATCCTTCAAATAAGATAAGTGGGCACCTAGGTTTCCGATGCCTACAAAATCAAAATGCTTGGTCGCCGCTAAGTAATAACGCATGAAGTGAGCATTTCCTCCATTCGAATCTCGGGTTGTAATGCTTCCTCCACCGGCATTCTCATGCGTACCTGGGTCATCTACTCCTATCACCACCTGCGGTGTCCAGTCCTTCCACCAACCTTCTTTCCAGACCCTTAGACGACCATAGAACGAGCGGTCTTGATTGGAATATTTTCCCCATACCGTCTGAGGAAAATAAGTAGAACCTTCATTCGCATAATTTAGTGTACAGGTATATCCCACCTCCAGCCAAGGGAAAATAGTAATATTGATATAATAGTTGAACGTGTATTCCACATCAAACTCACCAAACCGAAGTGGAGTCAAATCCAGCACATTACCTCCAAACTTAAATGTCTTGTCCTTCTCCATGTCTGCCGTAGGCGCATGAAGTAACCCTGTCGTTCCCCGCAACGCTTGTGCATTCATCTGCATCGCACACATCGCCAACAGCAGCAGCATCAATGCCCTTTTTCCAAAGAAATCGTATCGTGCTCTCATTTTGTTCCGTCTTATTTCTTCAATCCATCGTAAACCTCCATCACCTGTTTGGCAATGCGGTCCCAGTCATATTCCTCCATGGGATAAGTGATGCGCTGACAATCCTCATTCACCACCTTCTGTAATTTATCGGCTAACTGTCCAATGTTTCCCGTCTCAAAGTAGCACTCCTTATCCAACCCTACTTCCAGATTGGCAGGAATATCACTTACTATCACCGGCAGCCGATAACTCATAGCCTCCAGCAAAGCAATGGGCAATCCCTCGTGCGACGATGGCAACACGTAGCACCGTGCGTGTGTCAGCAACGAATGGAGTTTCTTTCCCTTTACAAACCCCGTCAACACCACACCCGCTTCCTTTGCCATTCGCTTCAACTTCAACGAATATTCATCTTCAAAGTCTGTATCTCCCGCCAATACCAGTTTACATCCATTCGGCTTAATCTTTCCGAAAGCTTCCACCAAATGATGCAGATTCTTTTCAGGAACAAACCGACACATACCCAATACATATTTGCCTTCCTCAATACCCAACTCCGCAAAGTATTCGGGATAATCACATACGTCCGGATTCGGCACGCCGTTGTAAATGAGATGCACCCGTTGGGTTCGGTTATATTTACGAGCAATCAAATCCTTGATGACATTCGAAATCACAATCACATCATCGGCAAACAAGCATCCCATTCTTTCTCCCAGCTTCAGAATCGTCTTGGCCATGAAACCCCACTTATCGCGGTCGTAGTCAGGTCCATGATGCGTAAACACCACCTTCATTCCCATCATCTTGGCATACGGCACCAGCAAAGCCGGTCCGATAGCATGGATATGCAGGACTTCCGCTCGAAGTTTTTTAGCCTTCCGGATGGCACGAAACGTATGGATGATTGCTTCAAACGATTTCTTTTTAGGAGTTTCCACATCCAGCAGCTTTACCCCGTTCCACTCCGTCAGTCCATCACTTACATAATTTTTCCTTCGGATAACAGTTACGTCAAATCCTTTCTGTGCAATGCGGGGAAACAGTTCCTCGCAATGCGTCTCCACGCCACCCATCACATTTGGTATGCCACGGGTACCGGTCACAACTATCTTCATTCCAACAAATGATTTATTGAAAATAAAACACTACCTTTGCCGCCAATCACCACACCGACAGCAAAATTGTGTATATGAAAAAGAAATTAGAATCTGTCAAAGAAGCGTTTCAATATATAGGCATCATACTTCTGTCATGCCTTTCTGCGTTGTGGTTGCTATTAAGAGGAGAAAAGAAGAAATAAGGTCTCTAAAACTTCTCCCTCAAATCTCCCTGACACGGGTCTTGCCCTACATTACACCATTGCGGGTCGATGCAAATCGGTTTTCCTTGCATCGAGCGAAGTTTGTTCTGCAAAGCCCATTTCATAGGATACTTGATGTACTTGTGCATCACCGGACTGGCTGTACCCACCATCCAGCAGTTCTTCGGACAACGGCGAACCATGCTACGCACCTTCTGTGCCTGTTCACTCTCCCAAATCTCCATGAACGGTTTGTCATGAATGTTGCCCATACTCTCCTTCCAGTATTTCTCCTCCAGTCCGTTGCAAGGCATCACCTCTCCCCACGGGTCGATAAAGAAGTTGGCCGAACCCGCTTCGCAAGGCAACATACGCCTTCCTCCTTCAATGTAGTTTATCAACCCCATGTTGAACCAAGCTCGGAACCAGCTCTTCGGATGCTTCTCCTGAAGCTGCCATTCTATCAGTTGCTTGAAGTTGTTGCACACCTCCTCCTTGTTCGTAATCACGTTATCATCCTTGTGGAAGTAATACGAGTTATGGAACGCTGCCGTAGCAAACTCCATGCCCAACGACAACGACAGTTGATAGAGCGACAACATATCACGCGAATTATTATTGCTCACCGTACACCCGAATCCGATGTCCTTCAGCCCCATGTGCTTCAAGGTCAGCAGTGTGCGTAGTCCCTTGTCGAAACCACCTGCATGACCACGCAGTTCATCGTTCTTCTGGCTCAACCCTTCGATGGAGATGCGGATGCCGATATTCGGAAACTTCTTGGCCAGCGCCACCACCTTATCCTCAAACCATCCACTTGTCGAAATCACAATGCGGTCCGAGTGCTTGTAACACTCCTCCACTATCTCCGCCAAATCCTCCCGAATGAAAGGTTCACCACCCGTCAGGTTGATGAATTTCAGTTTCGGCAGCGACTTCAGGTCACTAGCCTTTATTTCCTCACTCTTCTTGGTCGGATTAAACCAAATGTTACACATCTTGCACTTCATCGGGCACCGATAAGTCAAGATAATACTTGCGTCCGTAGGGCACGGCACAGTTTGGTTGCCCCCTTGGGGAGCAACAGTCTTATTAGCCATAATTTTATCTGATTATTTTAATTAAGAGATAATATACTTCTAATTTACAAGCCCTTTCATTATATCATAATAACACTTTTCTGCATTATTATTCAAATAGTTCAGGATATTTGTTTTCATTCAAATCAGCGATGATCTTATTCCTGACTTCGTCAATGCGCCACCCAAATTAAGATTTGTTGCCAGATATGTCGAAAAGTGGTTTCACTGCGAGGTGCTTCTCCGTCAAGAAGGAGGATGTAAATTAAACTGTGTCAGCAAAGAATAAAATATTAACTTTGCTAACAC
>JAUNJD010000261.1 GCA_030523205.1 Bacteroides sp. | reverse complement strand
CTTGCCGCGACGTGTCGTAATAGTCGCGCAGCATACTGAGGAAGATACTCTTGCCAAAGCGGCGCGGACGGATGAGAAACAGAAAGTCTCCCGCCGCCTCCAGCCGTGGCAGATACATCGTCTTATCGACACAATAACGGTTCTTGTTGCGCAAATCTGCAAAATCGGCGATGCCGTAAGGCAACATCTTCACTTCTTCCATGCTTCGGATATCTTTTGGGGTTGAACGTACCACAAAGATAACGAAGCAAGGTGAGCGCACAAAATAAAAGGGAAACTTTTATTTCATCACATAGAACATTTGTACGACTCTTTCATTAAAAGAAGAAATAGGTGACTTTGTTTTCACGAAAAGAATTGGTGCATTTACCCGCACAGAAGCGATGGTTCACCACCGCTTCTGTATTTCTATTTATTACACCTATTAGGATTTGCCAAAGAGGGATTCCGTTCATGTATCATTTTTCAATCACTGGGAGAACTCTTGTACCTGAACATTTAGGAGAATATTCTTCCAACGACTTCACATTTATCTTAAATTCAAGGTGCTTAATTTCTTTGTTGTCATCCTTTTGAGACACATGCATTCGTCCTAAGCGTACATTCAAATCCAAAGACAAGTCGTTCCAATCAGCATCCTCCCAACCGGACAACGGGAAAACAAAATATCGGTTCACACCGGCATCAAGCATGGTTATAGGTTCATTGGGCTTAACTTGTCGGTTGTCAATGCGTATTCCAACAATTTATCTATTCTTCCGTTCCCGGAAGATGAAAGAATGCCGAAAGTAGCGTCAGCCATAGCCGCATCGGTTCCATGAATGACAGCCCAACAGCCCTCATCCACGTTTTTTACTTTGAGCAACAACAATCGCTCAGCCTTAAGCAGAGAAGCGTCTACCGTAATAACATCCTGTCCAAAGCACAGGGAAGAAATGAACAAAAAAGAAAATAATAATATCTTATTCATAATGTTTTTATTTTTTACAATTAGATCTTGCATATTCAAGTAATTTATCTATTTTCCAACGTTCTAGTTCGCATTCATTAGCGTAAGAATACATACATCAGGGTAGCTTAATGCAATATCTCCTCCATCCGCAGCAACTCATATCCCCGCACCTGCACCACCAGCAGATGAAGCTCCGTGCCGCCAAGCATCTGCTGCACGCGCTCGCCTTCGGCGTAATGGTGTATCTGCTCCGCTGCCTCCTGCCACTGGGTTTCGGCCTGTGCATCCGTGGCCTTGGCGGAGAGGTATTTCAGTTCGACGATGTAGCTGTGGGCCGTCTGCGGGTAGCGCACGTGGTCGGGCATGAGGAAGAGGTCGCAATAGCCGTGGTTCAGCTCCACCTCGGGGGCGGTGAGGTAATAGGAATTGATGCTGAGGTAGGCGGTGAAGAAGCCTTGCAGGTTGCGCTCGCCCTCGATGCCGGTGCGCACGCTCGACGTCTTACTGTAAGCATCTGCCATCATCTGCAAGGCAGGCCGCCACTGTCCCTTGAAGGCCATGTCGTAGTAGGCCATGCGCAACTTGTTGAAGTCCAGACGGACGTCGTTATTCTGATATTCCGTCAGCAAGTATTCGTAGTATTGCTTGCGCACGTTGTTGTTCGGTATGCTCAGCTCCAGCATGTCGCCATACGTGCCGGTCATGGTCAGCATACCGTAGTAGTAGAGCAAACTGACGAAGTTTCCCTTGTCGTAGATGCGTTCGGCGGGAAAGGTGAGGTTGATGGTGGAGTAGAACTTGCCTTCGGCTGCAATCTCGCGGATGATGCTCCGCTGTTCGTCACCCATGCCGTCCAGCTCGATGAGACGCTTCATCTTGGTGTAGTCCGTGCGGGTGTTATAGTCGAGCATCTGCTTGGGCGAAGTGCCCAGTTCGAGATAGTTCTTCAGATAATAGACCACCATGTCGCAGTTGAACATCTTCGGGTCTCTGTCCAAACTTTCCTCGGCGAAGCAATAATTGTCGTACCAAGGCTTCATTTCGGCAATCATCGCCTCGATGTCGGCTTTCAGCAGGCCTGCATCCTTGTAATAGTTCAGCATGGTGCGCACGTCCTCTTCGCTGAAGCCCAGCATCATGTTGAACAGAGGATTGGTGGAGATGTTGCGGGCGATGTTGAACCCGCTCGTCAGGTCGTCCAGCGTCACGGGGCTGATACCCATCATCAGGATGCGGTTGAAGTTGGCCTTGTATATTTTGAAGACTTCGCGGTAGAAGCCGGTGGCATGGGTCAGGGCGTGATACACCTCCTGACCGCGCTCGTTCAGCACGTTGTTGGTGAAGTTGTCGTACTCGTCGATGATGAGGTAGAGCTGATGCCCTTTTCGTTTTGCTTCAAAGCAGATGTGTCGCAACTGTTCGCCCGAATTGGGGGCCATCCGCTCGATGTCCTCCACAAAGCCTTCGCCATAATAGGCTGCATTGCGCTTGGCAAAGTCTATCAGCACTTGCGAACAATAGGAGTGGAAACGCTCTTCCAAGTCGCCCCGCCCCACACTTGCCTGCGAAAAGTCGAAATATATCACTTGATACTTGCCCTTCAGCTCGGTAGGATGCTCCGCTATCCACAGCCCCTTGAACAGCTCATCGAAACGCTCTTGCCGCGACGTGTCGTAATAGTCGCGCAACATACTGAGGAAGATACTCTTGCCAAAGCGGCGCGGACGGATGAGAAACAGGAAATTTCCCGCCTCCTCCAACCGGGGCAGGTACATCGTCTTATCGACACAATAACGGTTCTGACTGCGCAAGTCTGCAAAATCGGCGATGCCGTAAGGCAACATCTTCACTTCTTCCATGCTTCGGATATCTTTTGGGGTTGAACGTACCACAAAGATAACGAAGCAAGGTGAGCGCACAAAATAAAAGGGAAACTTTTTGCTTGTTTCCCTTGTTAGCAGAACAGATTTGCCATGAAATATAACTCCCAAAAGAGCACCTGTAAGCTTTGCGACAGATTTGCCTCCTACCCCTCCCAGAGCACCTTCTGAGGAGGAGGCAATTCAGTATGAGACTGAATCGGGTTCGATATGGGCATTAAAAAGAAGTCCCCCTCATCCCATTACCCCTGTTTTTAGTTCGTGCTCTAAAAACGTGTACACATATTTTGAACTCTGAAAATAAAGCCCCGTATCCTTATTGCACAATTTTGCATAAGTATCTGAAGTATAAAGAGTATCAACAGCCTCCGTGAAAGTCAACCCACGTTTTTCGATGAGCAGCACTATCAAATCAGCTGCCACATGTTCTATCATATAATCGATATCCGTCATAATTTTCGAAGATAAGAGATTGCACGTTCTGTACCGAAGTAATACTGAAATGTAACACCTTTAAAATACTTGACCCGATTCAGAAATTCATCCATACCGATACTACCATCTTCCAACTTCTGAATTTGTAGCCCTATCTTATCATTTGCAATAGGCCCATAAACAATATCGTATTCGTGCTGAAAGTCTTTTGCTTCATTTCTGTTTCTGAATACAAATTCAGCCCATTCTACGGTATAGGATTCAAAAGAGAGATAAGTCAGGCTGCCATCTGTAAGATGTCTTTCATCAAATTCGAAAGCCGATACAAGAGGGGTTCCACCTAATGTCAATGCACGAAACATCGCCATTTTCTGCGCCTGCTCTTCAACAGCCGACAAATAAAAGCCTCGCCCAAAATCCTTATATGGCTTTGAAAGCATTAAATCAATCTTGTCTATTATGACATTACTACCATGATAGAGTTTCATCCGACAGCCCCTCCTTGACGTTTCATGTAAACTGTCATTGATTCTAAAGCATCAGAGAAACTCAACGTATGCATGATGTCATAATGTTCATCAATCAGACACACACCACCATATCGCTTAAAATATCTATAAGCTTGCGGAACGCTCAACCTGTTCTTTTCTGCGAAATGGTCAACCATTGCCAACAGGTATTCTGCCTTGTCTCTTAATACAGTATCCTTCATATCAGTCTTACATTTGGGCTTACCTCTGCAAAGATAACTATATTTTTGAATCTGCAAAAAGCCCTCATCATTAAATGAATGAAATGATAGGCAAGGACTTCTATATATAAAGAGTGCATCAAGAATAGAATATCTACTATTCTTGATGCACTAGCTCCTTGTACCAAATTCAAGGAAGAATCATTCTCTACGCCCCATAAAAATCATGACGTAGTAGATGAGCGTAGCCAACGAGCCAAGGGCGGCAACCACGTAAGTATAGGCGGCCGAACGAAGGGCATCTTCGGCAGCGGCATGATTGTAGGAGTTGGTGATTCCGGCATTGTTGAGCCATACCAACGCACGCTGACTGGCATTGATTTCGACAGGCAGCGTAACGAAGCTGAACAACGTGGTCGTGGCAAACAGGATAATGCCTGCCAGCAACAATTGCGGAAAACTGTTCAGCAGCAGGATGCCCGCCAACAACAACCACGACATCCACTGAGAGGCAAACGACACCACCGGCACCAGCTTGCTGCGCAGGGTGAGCGGAGCATAGGCCCGTGCGTGCTGAACGGCATGACCACACTCGTGGGCAGCTACGGCAGCGGCCATCACACTGCTGCTGTTGTAAACGCTTTCACTCAGGTTTACCGTCTTGTTGGCAGGGTTGTAGTGGTCGGTCAGATGCCCCGGCGTATGCGTCACGGTCACGTCGTATATACCATTGTCGTGCAGCATCTTCAATGCCACATCGCGTCCTGTCATTCCATTGCCTACGGCTATCTTGGAGTATTTCTTAAACTTGTTTTGCAGATTCATCTGTACCAGCCAACTGATAACAGCGATGCCAATAAAGATAACCCATTGCATTCCAATCATTCCCATAATTCTTTCTTTTTAGATTAATAATAAGCTATTTTCCATCGTAGTACAAATAACTTGCCAAAAATAAGGGGAAACCGGCAGGTGAACAGCGGTTTCCCCTATCTTTTAAAGATATTTACGAAAAAAGAACCTCATTCCTCATCTAAAAAGTCCCA
>JAUNJD010000024.1 GCA_030523205.1 Bacteroides sp. | reverse complement strand
CTGTATGACTTGTACAGTAACGCTGTATGTGCGATACAGTAATACTGTACAAGTTATAAATAAAAATAAAGTAGTAATGTTGTGACTTACAGCTGTATACAAATGAGGATGAAAGAGGGATAAATAAAAAACTCCGCCTTCAACCTTGTGTAGTCGAAAGCGGAGTCTTATATATTAGTCTGGGTGATTCAGAATCTGATTAGATAGCTGAAATCAATTACAGTCCTGCCAATTCCAGCACCTTATCTACTGCTGCGCTCAGTCCGTCGGGGTTCTTGCCGCCGGCTGTTGCGAAGTGGGGCTGACCACCGCCACCGCCTTGAATCAGTCGGGCGGCTTCCTTCACGAGGTTGCCGGCCTTCAAGCCTGTGGCTACGAGGTTGTCGCTCAGCATGACGGTCAGCATTGGTTTGTTCTCGAATATGGTTCCGGCTACGAAGAAGAGGTTTTCGGTGATTTCTCCGCGCAGTTGGAAGGCGATGTTCTTCACCGTCTCGGCAGGGATGGGGGCGCAGAACTGGATGACCTTTACGCCGTGAACTTCCTTCACGTTCTGCAACAGCTTCTCCTTCACTTGCGCTTCCTTTTCCTTCATGAAGTCTTCTACTTGCTTCTTCAGTCCGGCATTCTCTTCGATGTACTTGCGGATGGCACCTGCCAAGTCGGGAGCGTTGTTGAAGAGACCCTTCAAGTCGCGCATGGTGTCTTGCAGGAGGTCGAGCATTTGCTCTACGCGGGCACCTGTATAAGCCTCGATACGGCGTACACCGGCAGCTACGGAACTTTCGGATACTATCTTCACCATACCGATGTTACCCGTGGCGGCTACGTGCGTACCACCGCAGAACTCGATGGAGTCTCCAAACTGGATGACACGTACACGGTCGCCGTACTTCTCGCCGAAGAGGGCGATGGCACCCAATTCCTTGGCTTCCTCGATGGGGATGTTGCGGTATTCCTTCAAGGGAATGTTGGCGCGTATCTTGGCGTTGACGATGTGCTCTACTTGGCGGATTTGCTCGTCGGTCACCTTCTGGAAGTGAGAGAAGTCGAAGCGCAGCGAGTCGGGCGTTACCAACGAACCCTTCTGCTCTACGTGGTCGCCCAGAATCTGACGGAGGGCGGCATCCAACAAGTGCGTACACGAGTGGTTGGCGGCACAAGCGGCACGCTTGTCGGTATCCACACAGGCCATCATCGGGGCTTCGGGATGTTCGGGCAGCTTCTTGGTGATGTGAATCGGGAGGTTGTTCTCCTTCTTCGTGTCAATCACTTCGATGGTCTCGAATTCGTTGACCAATACACCCGTATCGCCTACCTGACCACCACTTTCGGCGTAGAACGGCGTCTTGTCCAGTACAATCTGGTAGAGTGTCTGATTCTTCTGCTTCACTTGGCGGTAGCGCAGGATGCTGGTCTCATATTCTGTATAGTCGTAGCCCACAAATTCGGTGGTGCCTTCCTGCAACGTAATCCAGTCGCCGGTTTCTACGGCGGCGGCGTTGCGGGCACGCTGCTTCTGCTGCTGCATCTCGCTGTCGAACTCCTTGAGGTCGGCCGTCATGCCATTCTCGCGGAGAATCAGCTCGGTCAGGTCGAGGGGGAAGCCGAAGGTGTCGTACAGCGTAAAGGCGTCCTTGCCGCTGATTTCGGTCTTGCCGGCTGCCTTGGCATCGCTCATGGTCTTTTCCAGCAGGCGGATACCCGTCTCCAGTGTGCGGAGGAAGGAATCTTCTTCTTCCTTGATGACCTTGGAAATCAGATCCTTCTGAGCACCCAGCTCGGGGTAAGCACCACCCATGTTCTCAATCAGCACGGGAATCAGCTTGTACATGAAGGCCTGCTTCTGTCCGAGGAACGTGTAGCCGTAGCGAACGGCACGGCGCAGGATGCGGCGGATGACGTAGCCGGCCTTGGCATTGCTGGGCAGCTGACCGTCGGTGATGGAGAAGGCGATGGTGCGGATGTGGTCGGCAATGACGCGCATGGCGATGTCCGACTTCTCGTCCGTGCCATACTGCTTGCCGGCCATGTCGCCGATGGCTTTCAGCATGGGTTGGAATACATCGGTATCGTAGTTGGAAGTCTTGCCCTGCAGGGTACGTACCAGTCGCTCGAATCCCATGCCGGTATCGATTACCTTGGCGGGAAGTCCTTCGAGGCTGCCGTCGGCCTTGCGGTTGAACTGCATGAACACGAGGTTCCAGATTTCAATCACTTGCGGATGGTCTTTGTTTACCAGTTCACGACCCGGCACTTGTGCCTTCTCTTCTTCGGAACGAGAGTCGATGTGGATTTCCGAACACGGACCGCAGGGACCCGTATCGCCCATTTCCCAGAAGTTGTCGTGCTTGTTGCCGTTCAGGATGTGGTCTTTCGGGAGGAACTGTTCCCAATAGGAGGCAGCTTCGTTGTCGCGCTCCAGTCCTTCTTCGGCACTGCCTTCGAATACAGTGGCATAGAGGTTCTTGGGGTCAATCTTCAGCACATCGACCAAGTATTCCCATGCCCACGAGATGGCTTCCTTCTTGAAGTAGTCGCCGAACGACCAGTTGCCCAGCATCTCGAACATGGTGTGGTGATAGGTGTCGTGGCCTACTTCCTCCAAGTCGTTGTGCTTTCCGCTGACGCGCAAGCATTTCTGTGAATCCGCCACTCTCTTGTATTTCGCCGGGTGATTGCCCAAAATGATGTCCTTAAACTGATTCATACCCGCGTTGGTAAACATCAGCGTGGGGTCGTCCTTGATTACCATTGGAGCCGAAGGCACAATTTGGTGGCCCTTGCTCTCAAAGAAACTCTTGAAGGAGTCTCTGATTTCGTTTGCAGTCAACATATATTTATTGAGTTTTTAAGTTTTCGGGTTTGTGAGTTTTTAAGTTTGGTCGAACACAGAGACACGGAGGCACAGAGATTATCTCTTTTTGAGAAGGCGATTCTCGTCGTTGAGGTCACAGAGAAGAAAATTTTTATCTTTATTATACTCCCTCTGTGTCTCTGTGCCTCTGTGTTTATTTTAGGTTTTCATTAAAAACTCAAAAAACGGTGCAAAGATAAGCGGTTTTTCGTATTTTTGCCGCATTGATAATGAAATATTTACTTCCAATGCGCAAAGTTTACTATATATACAATCCGCAAACGCAGACTTACGACCGTATTTACCCCACTGTCCGTCAGCGGGTGATGAGCTATCTCCGTCGCTTGTTTATAGGCATGGGCTTTGGCGCAGGTTGTTTCATTATACTGTTGCTCATCTTCGGTTCGCCCTCTGAAAAGGAATTGCGGAAGGAAAACAGTCAGCTTCAGGCGCAATACAACGTGCTTTCGCATCGGCTGGACGAAGCCATGGGGGTACTTCAGGACGTGCAGCAACGTGATGACAATCTTTATCGGGTCATCTTTCAGGCCGACCCTATTCCTTCGGCCATCCGCAAGGCGGGCTATGGAGGGACCAACCGTTATGAGCACTTGATGGATATGGCCAACTCAGACCTCGTGGTGAACACCACTCAAAAGATGGATATGCTGACGAAGCAACTCTACATACAGTCGCGTTCCTTTGACGATGTGGTGGAGATGTGCAAGAATCACGATGAGATGTTGCGTTGTGTGCCGGCCATTCAGCCCATCTCCAATAAAGACTTGAAGAAAACCGCTTCCGGATATGGCACGCGCATCGACCCTGTGTATGGCACTATGAAGTTTCATGCCGGCATGGATTTCTCGGCCAATCCGGGTACGGATGTGTATGCCACGGGCGATGGCACGGTGGTCAAGATGGGTTGGGAGAGCGGTTACGGCAATCTAATCATCATAGATCATGGCTTTGGTTATCAGACGTGGTACGCTCACTTGCGCGACTTCCGCACGAAGCGTGGCAAGAAGGTGGTGCGCGGTGAAGTCATCGGTGGTGTGGGTAGCACGGGTAAAAGTACCGGACCACACTTGCACTACGAAGTACACGTCAAAGGAAAGGTGGTCAACCCCGTCAATTACTACTTCATGGACTTAAGTGCCGAAGATTACGACCGTATGATTCAGATTGCGGCCAATCATGGAAAGGTGCTGGATTAAACGAACGTTGTCGTGCTTTGTCGTTGGATGAGGAGGCTATTGCTTTAATTGCAGTTCCAGCATGATTTCGTCTACAATATAAGCATCGCTCATGTTGTGAAGGTGATACATCTTTCGGCTCAGATAACTGTATGTGTCCGATTCGTAGAACACTTCAAGTGCCCGTGAGTGATTGATACCCAATTCTTTGGCCAGCAAGTCAATGATGCGGGCGAATTTCATCTGAAGCAAGGTTTCGTTGATGAGTTGATGCGTCTCGGTCATGGTTGGTTCTCCTTTCTGTCGCTTACAGCGCTGACTTCTTCAGCCGATATAAAATGAAGGCAGGAATCTATCAAAGATTGATTGAGCAGGCATAGCTGATTGTTGGGCTTCTCGTAGCGCAACCGTTCGAGGGCTTCTTCGCGAGGTGTCAGGCCGGCGGCATAAAGTTCAATGGTGTTGAACACGCGGTCGTTGGCTATACCTCCTTCAATTAAATCATATCCCTGCCAACGCTTCTCGCCTCTTCGGTTGGCAACTACGAATTCCAGCCACTGAAAATCGTAGGAATCGAATTTTAGGTAATGGTAGCCTTGTGCAAGGACAGCTTCCATATCCAATTCATAGATGTTGAGCCAATGGGGAAGTCCTGCGTTCAGCGGGCGATTGGCCCAATAGATGGCCTGTTCGCGCAAATCGGTTACATAAAAGCCCTGACCAAAGTCAAGATTCCTTCGTCCGGCTTGCGTCAGCGGATGTTCAATGATGTTTGTCGAACCATGATATACTTTCATGCCTCACCTTCCTTTCTGTACTTGGCAATAAATGTAGGATTGTGTCTGTCGATATACTCTAGCACTTCATCTACAATATATTCTTTGCTTTGTGTGTGCAGGGTGGGATAACTGGGATATAGGAATTCCTGTATGCCATTCGTTCGTTTTAATTCACGAAACACCTCAATGCCCGGACACTGAAGCTTGGTGGCCGTATTTTCTATGCAGAAGACGGCAAACTCGGTGGCACGTTGTTCTTGGTTCATGTGGATGCTTCTTTTTTTCGTTGAACAAACAATTCTCCACAAAGGTAAGTATTACAAATGGGAATGCTTGTGCTTCTACCGAAAAAAATGCACGGATAACTGCCTTTTTTGTAAGTTTGTTCTGTAATAAATCGCTTATCTTTGTGTCCGGAAGGGAGGGAGATTAAGGTTCTCCGCCTGAATGTGTGTATCATATAAAAGTGGTTTAAAAATAACGGAATAACTCATGGACAACAATCGGAAAATGACTCGTCGCGAGGCACTCAAGGTAATGGGTACGACGGCACTTGGTTTTGTGCTGGCATCAACGGGAGCATCGAACCTTGCTTCGTGCACAGGGCAAAAAGCGAAACGCATAATCTTTTATTTTACAGGTACGGGCAACTGCCTGCACATCGCCCGCGAACTGAGTACGGATGATACGGAACTGCTCAGCATTCCGCAGATGATGAAACAAGGGCGTTTCTCGTTCGAGGCTGATGAAATAGGTGTCGTTTACCCCATTTACGGGCATATGCCTCCTTATATGGTTCGGCAATTCATACAAAAGGCCCAATTGAAGGCCGATTATAAGTTTGCCGTGCTCACCTTTGGTGCGCGTAAGTGCGATGCCGTCGAAATATGGGATGGCATTTCGCGCAAGGCCGGGAATGCCTTCGACTACATCACCACCTTGATTATGGTTGATAATTGGTTGCCCAACTTTGACATGAACGAGCAAATGAAGATAGACAAGAAGATTCCCGAAAACCTGCAACGCATCACGGCCGACCTTAAGCAGCAACGCCGTTGGCACGAACCGGTGACCGAGGAAGAGCGGCAGCAGCACCAAGGCTTCATGAACTATACGGGTCTCGACCCCGAAGTAGGCTTCCTGAAGAAAAGTGAGAAGTATTTTGTCGTAGCCGACAGTTGCATACACTGTGGCATCTGCACCTACGTCTGTCCGCGTGGCAACTACAAGCAGACTTCGCGTGGAGTGAAGGCGCAGGGAGACTGCGAGTTCTGCTTTGCTTGCATACAGAACTGTCCGCAAAAGGCCATTCAGTTTGCCAAGGTGGAGGATGACCCGTTGCTCAGTCGGGGTGAAGTCAATCCGAATGCCCGCTATCGCAATGAACACATTTCGCTGGTTGACCTGAAGCGTGCAAACAATCAGTTCTGAGAAACATCGGAAAAATGTTGCGTATAGTTTCTTTTTCGACAAATAAAGGTTTGGTTTGAACGCATTGATTTAGTGCAAGATTTCGGAACTTTGCAGCGGAAATAAACTTAATGCGTAATTTATGAAAAAGAACATTAGAAATGTCACGATGTTAGGCATTACGGCCTGTATGTTGTCTTGTACATCGGGACAGAAGCCGTCAACCGAACTGACATTGCACGATGCAAACGGCAATGAAATGAAAGTACCTACCCGAAAGGCATTGCCTGTCACGGCAGACCGTGCCCGCTATCCGGGTTTCAAGCAGGAGACACTGGTGCTGAAAGCAGGTACCATCCGTCGTGAAGGAGCCAAACCCTTGTCATGCGACATTTTGCTGGAAAGGGATGTACCGGTGAAGCTGCGTGATGGTGTAACGATTTATACCGACGTATTCCGTCCCGTAGGCAGTGAGAAGTGTCCGGCTCTCTTGGCTTGGAGCCCCTATGGTAAGGAAGTAGGCGGTCAGATGCTGGACGATGTGCCCATGCGTTCGGGTGTGCCCTTGGATGCTACTTCCGGACTGGAGAAATTCGAAGGTCCAGACCCAGCCTATTGGGTGGAACACGGATATGCTGTGGTGAATCCCGACAAGCGCGGTGCCTATATGTCCGAAGGCGATATCCTTTACTGGGGACATGAGGATGCTTTAGATGGTTGCGATGTCATCGAGTGGATTGCCGCTCAGGATTGGTGCAACGGCAAGGTTGGTATGTCCGGCAACTCTTGGCTTACCGTTTCCCAATGGTTCATTGCTGCCGAACAGCCGAAGCATTTGGCGGCCATTGCTCCGTGGGAAGGCTTCTGCGACCATTATCGCGAATCGGGTACGCGCGGTGGTATTCCTACTCCCGAATTTCCTGAGATGATAGCCGAAACATTTGCTTCTGCCAACGGTCGGCTGGAGGACCAACCGCGTATGATTGTTGAGAAGCCACTGATGTGCGACTATTGGCAAGATAAGGCTGCCCGTGTGGATAGCATCAAGATTCCTGCATACGTGGTGGCCAGCTATACCAATCCCGTACATACTCACGGCTCTTTTGCCGGATACCGTCGCATGGCTTCTGCCGAGAAGTGGTTGCGTGTGCACAATACCAACGAGTGGTTCGATTATTACACTCCGGAGAATGTGGAAGACCTCCGGCGTTTCTTCGACCACTACCTGAAGGACATCGACAATGGCTGGGAACAAACACCGAGGGTGCGTCTTTCCGTGCTGAATCCCGGTGGCAAGGACATCGTGAACCGTGCGGAAAATGAATTCCCTTTGGCACGTACCCGATACACAAAGCTTTACCTTTCGGCTGACAGCACGCTGCAAACAGTCTTGCCTTCGCAGACGGCTACTAATACCTATCATTCCGATTCCGCTGAAAGTCAAGTGACCTATCGCTTCCGCATGGATAACCCGACGGAAATCACCGGCTACATGAAGTTGCACCTTTGGGTCTCTGCCCCCGACAATGATGACATGGACTTGGCTGTGAAGGTAGAAAAACTCTCGAAAGACGGACAGCCCCTTACCGACCCAGTCGGCAACCGGATTGCAGCTACCGGATACCAACGTGTATCCCTGCGTCAGCTGGATGAAGCGAAGAGTACGGATGCAGAGCCTTACCATACGTTCACTACCGAGCAGAAGCTGAAGCAAGGGGAGATTGTTCCCGTCGAAATAGAAATCTGGCCCATGGGGCTCCTCTTCGACAAAGGTGAAATACTGCAACTGACCGTCGGTGCCTATAAGCCGGAGAAGGCAGTCATTCCGTTTGGCTCGGCAAAGATAACGATTCCTAAGGAGGGCTATACATACGTGCCCGGTGAACCGGTCGAAATGCTGACCATTGGCGGCAACGAAACGGAGTGTGCCGACAAGGCGGAAGTGGTAGATTCTCCTGCCACGCACAACGTTGGACGGCATTGCATATACACGGGTGGCGAATACGACAGCTATCTGTATGTGCCCGAGATTCCCGAACAACTGTAATCGTGATTGTTCCCTTTAAACCATTCTGCGCGGACATAAAGCTGTATAGACTTTTGTCCGCGCAGATTATTTTTAGTAGTTTTGCATTGTCTTTGGTTACTAATCCATTAATCCTGTATGCGCCATGCTGAATACCGATAAGAACTTGAAGTTATATTATTCGATAGGCGAGGTAGCCGATATGTTCGGCGTCAACGAGTCGTTGCTCCGTTTCTGGGAGAGGGAGTTCCCGCAACTGAGCCCGAAGAAGGCGGGCAGGGGCGTACGCCAATATCGTAAGGAGGATATAGAGACACTGAAACTGATATATCACTTGGTGAAGGAACGCGGCATGACACTACCGGGTGCTCGGCAACGGCTGAAGACCAATAAGGAGGCTACCATGCGCAATTATGAGATTGTGGAGAGACTGAAATCCATCCGCGAAGAGTTGGTTGGTATGCGCGATGCACTCGATGCCTTCACCGACGGTCAGGCAGAGGCACAAAAAGAGAATATTAATAATGAATAATAGGAACCAGACATTGGTATAGTCCGCCTTTTCCCATCTTCTTCTAACGAAGAACTACAAACCAAAAACTAAAGAACTCACAAACTCAAAAACTCACCCTCAATCCTCAATTCTCGTCACCTGCTTGATATTCTGAATCAGCTTCAAGTTGTTGCAGATAAGTCGTACATCATCTACATCGTGTACGTAGAGTTGTATTTTTCCTTCAAAGATGCCATCATTCGTTTCGATAGTCAGCTTGCGGATGTTTACATTCAGTTGGCGCGAGATGACTTGTGTCACTTCGTTCAGCAGCCCCATACAGTCGATACCTTTTATATAGATGGTGACGAGGAAGGAGAGTTCCTTGTGTGTATCCCATTCGGTGGCAATGATGCGGTTGCCATAGCTGCTCTTAAGGCGGGCAGCCACGGGACATTGGCGCTTGTGGATGATGACATGGTTGTTCTCATCAATGTAGCCCAGCACGTCGTCGCCCGGTATGGGGTGACAGCAGTCGGCCATGATGTAATCCTTCGAGATGGTTTCTTCCGTCAGCTTCAGAATCTGCTTGGTATTGATTTTCCCTTGTGTGGTCTTTTCGGACTGCGATGTTTCTACCTCTTTGTTGTCTTTGTTGCCGAAGGAGAATTTCAGCAGTTTCTTCCAGCCGCCGCTCGATTTCTCCTTGAAGGCATTCTTGTCGGCATCACCCAATACGATCTTCTTACCACCGATGGCGGCCAGCAGTTCGTCGTGTGTGTGGAAGTTGTGCAGACGGGTCAGCTTGTTGAGGGCTTCATCGTCCATGCGGATTGATTCCTTCTTCAAGAATTCGGACAGCATGACCTCACCTTCCTTTTGGTTGGCTTTGGCTTCCTTGCGCAGGATGGCGGCTATCTTGGCACGTGCACGGGCTGTGGTGGCATATACTTCCCACTCCGGCTGCACACGTTGCGACTTGGAGGTCAGAATCTCAACCTGGTCACCACTCTGCAACTTATGGCTTAGGGGAACCAGCTTATGGTTTACCTTGGCACCGATGCAGTGACTACCGATGTCGGTGTGCAGGGAGAAAGCAAAGTCCAGTGCGGTGGAGTTCTGCGGCATGGTCTTGATGTCGCCTTTGGGGGTAAAGACGAAGATTTCGGATGCAAAGAGGTTCAGCTTGATGGTGTCGAGGAAGTCGATGGCATCGGGCTGCGGGTCGTCCAAGATTTCCTTGATGGTGCGCAGCCACTTCTCCAGTTCGCCTTCGTCCTCGCTGCCGCCACCTTCCTTGTACTTCCAGTGAGCGGCAAAGCCTTGTTCGGCCACGTCGTTCATGCGTTCGCTACGGATTTGTACTTCTATCCACTGACCGTTGTTGCCCATGAGGGTGACGTGCAGGGCTTGGTAGCCGTTGGCTTTGGGGTGGCTCACCCAGTCGCGCAGGCGGTCGGGGTGCGGCTTGTATATCTTGGAGATGGCTACGTAGATGTCGAAGCAGTCGTTCAGCTCTTCGTCCAGATTCTTGGGAGTGAAGATGATGCGTACGGCCAGCAAGTCGTATATCTCTTCGAAGGGGACATGCTTGGTCTGCATCTTGTTCCAGATGGAGTAGATGGACTTGACACGAGCCAAGATGTGGTACTTCATTCCCATCTTGTCCAGCTGAGTGCGGATAGGGGTGGTGAACTCCTTGAACACCTTGTCGCGTTCGGCAGCGGTGGCGGCCAGTTTCTCTTCAATCTCTTGGTATTCTTCGGGATGTTCGTATTTGAAACTCAGATTTTCGAGTTCGGTCTTAATCTTGTACAGACCGAGGCGGTTGGCCAAAGGGGCATAGATGTAGAGCGTTTCGCCGGCAATCTTGAACTGCTTGTTGGGCAGCATGGAGCCGAGAGTACGCATATTGTGCAGGCGGTCGGCTATCTTGATAAGGATGACACGGATGTCGTCGGACATGGTGAGCAGCAGCTTCTTGAAGTTCTCGGCCTGTGCCGATGCACGGTCTCCAAAGATACCGCCCGATATCTTGGTCAGCCCATCCACGATTTTGGCAATCTTGGGACCGAAGATGTTTTCGATGTCCTCCACCGTATAGTCCGTGTCTTCTACCACATCGTGCAGCAGGGCCGAGCAGATGGAAGTGGAGCCCAGCCCGATTTCGTTGCACACGATTTTGGCTACGGCGATGGGATGCATGATGTAAGGTTCACCGGAACGGCGCTTGATACCCTTATGTGCCTGATTGGCAAAGTTGAAGGCCTTTGTTATGATTTCTACACGCTTGCGGTGCTTGGTGGCTAAATAGTCATTCAGCAATTCCTGAAAAGCCTGTTCAATCATTTGCTCTTCGGCTTTCTCTTTGTCTTTGAGGCTTACATTATCTTCCATATCCATACTCCTTCCATACATTTCTGCAAAAATAAGCATTTATTGACATCGGGCAAGCGTTTACCCTTTATTTTCGCGCTTGCGTCCGGTTTTTATTTATAAATCTTCAGTCGTTTGCCGGCAGAGATTCTGGTGTTTCGCATATTGTTCCAGTTCTGAATCTGCTTGACGGTGACACCGTACTTTCGGGCAATGACGGACAGGGTTTCTCCGTTGCGTATCTTGTGATATGTTACGTCGCCTTGCGGGGTGCTGCCTTTGCTGCGCGAAGACGAGCGGGTGTTGGCGGCGGCAACGGTTCGGCGGTTCCTGAAGAGTTCTGCACTGCGGTGGGCGTAGATGGTGTCCTGTCGGTCGATGAAGGTGCTTATCTCGCTTACGGGCAGGCGCAGGGTCTGCGGCTTGTTGTCGCCGGGGATGATGCTCTTCTTGTACTGCGGGTTCAGACTCTTGATTTCGTCCATGTCGATGCCGCAGATGTCGGCTATCTGTTGGAAGTGCAGGTTGCGGCTCACCTGTACGGTGTCGGTCGCATCGGGGATGTTGGTCTCCATGGGGCAGATGTTGTGCTTGCAGTAATAGACCATGACGTAGTTGGCGGCAATGAAGGCAGGCACGTAGCCGCGTGTCTCCTTGGGCAGGTAGTTGTATATCTCCCAATAGTCGGTCTTGCCTCCCGAGCGACGGATGGCCTTGTTGATGGTGCCCGGTCCGCAGTTGTAGGCGGCTATGACTAGGTTCCAGTCCTTGTAGATGTCGTACATATCCTTCAGGTAGCGGGCGGCGGCCCAAGTGGCCTTGATGGGGTCGCGGCGTTCATCTACGAGGCTGTTGCTCTCCAGTCCGTACAGCTTTCCGGTGGACAGCATGAATTGCCACAGACCGGAGGCTCCGGCACGCGATACGGCCGAGGGGTTGAGGGCCGACTCGATGATGGGCAGGTACTTCAGTTCAAGCGGCAGGTCGTAGGCATCCAAGGCTTCTTCGAATATGGGCATATAGAAGTTGCAGGCACTGAGCATGAAGGATACTTGGTTGCGCAGACGGCCGGTGTACATATCGATGAACTTGCGCACAATTTCGTTGTAGGGCATTTCCATCAGGGTCGGCATACGCGAGAGGCGGTCGATGTAGATGGAGTCGCTGAACTGCGGGTTGACGGTGGAGGTGCTGCAATCTTTCCCCAGGTCGATGTAGTTCTTGGCTTTCCAGTCGTTGAGCAGGCTGTCGATGGGGTAGGTCATGCTCTTGGGCAGTTCGATGCTTTCCTGCCGTTCGGTCCCGTTTTCGTGTATCAGTACGTCCACGCTTTCCTGCGCACGGAGCGGGGAGGCTGTGAACAATGAACACAGGAGGAGGGACGAACCGAGTATGATAGGCTTCAGATATATAGGTCTTTTGGTCATGGGTATTTATACTTTAGTAAAACAGGCGTTTCTTTTTTCGTTCGATACATTTAAGACTGTCCGTTCCGTCTCAGAAGCGAATGCTGCATTGCACTCCCACGGACTTTCCGGACGACTTGCTTCCTTGGCTGTCGAGCACGGCAGGCTCTACGCTCATACTGAGGTCGGGCGAGATGTCGAAGTTGGACAACTCGGCATCCACGTAGGCATCTACCACCGACAGCAGATATACACCGATGAAGGCGAAGATACTCAGGTCGCGGTAGCGCCGGTAGCTGTCTTTCCGCTTGCGCAGGGTCTCGGTCAGCTGTGTGGTCGATACGCGGTTGAGGTATCCGGCGGGCAGCAGGTCGGTGATGCTGCTCGAATCCCAGTTGCCGTTGACGGCATCCTTGTAGGCGTCGGAATAGTCTTTATACATATTGTTGTTCCACGTCAGGGCGTAGGCACATCCGGCAAAACCTCCGTAGAAGATGGGCAGCTTCCAGTATTTCCGGTTGTATATTTGTCCGCCGCCGGGGATGACGAGAGCCAGCCATGTAGCTTTGACGGGGTTGGGCACAAATGCCTTTTTGTTGAGGGCGTGCTGCAAGGTGTCCGTTGACACCGGCCCGACTTTCGGACTGGTGGCAGCGGTCATTTCCAGCATTTTCCTCCTGTTCTCGGCGGCAATGCTGTCGGCTATGGCGAGGCTGTCGACCGTGTCTGTCGCTTCGTGCAGCATGGGCTCTTCCGTCTCGCGGCTGAGGCTGTCTTGCAGCAGGCGTATTCCCTCCGGCTTGGCGGTGTTGAGGCTGTCCGGATGATGTCTTTGTGCTCTCTTCGAGGCAGCTCGGGGGCTGTCTTGGGCATACATAGCAATCCCTGCCGTTTGCAGGAAGCAAAGCAGCAGGGCGATACATAGTTGATATGTGCGTCTTCTTCTTGTCATTTATTCTTCAGTGTATCAAAGATGCCGATGATACGTTCTAGTTCTTCTTCGTTGCTGAAGGGGATGCTGATTTTTCCTTTCCCCTTTTCCGAGCAGGTGAGCTGCACCTTGGCGTTGAAGAAGCCGGACAGTTGCTGTTTCAGCATATTGAACTCTTCCGGCAGCTTGGCACGCTTCGGAGCAATCTTCCGTGTGCCGCTCTTCACGGTCTCGCCTTCGCTCAGCGATTTCACAATTTCTTCTACCTTGCGCACGGAGTAGTCGTGCTCCAGTATCTCTTCGTATATCTTCACTTGCAGTTTGGGGTCGCCCAGTGTCACCAATGCGCGTGCGTGCCCCATGTCTATCTGCTTGTTCTGCAACCCTATCTGTATGGGTGCGGGCAGCTTCAGCAGTCGCAGGTAGTTGGCGATGGTGGTTCGCTTCTTGCCGATGCGTTCGCTCAGGCGCTCTTGGGTCAGCCCGTACTGTTCCAGCAGGTGCTGGTAGGCGAGGGCTATCTCCACCGAGTTGAGGTCTTCGCGCTGTATGTTCTCGATGAGGGCCATTTCCATGACGTTCTCGTCGTCGGCGGTGCGTATGTAGGCGGGTATGCTGGTCAGACCGGCCATCTGCGAGGCACGGAAGCGTCGTTCGCCGGCAATGATTTGGTATTCGTCGTCCGACAGCTTGCGCAGGGTGATGGGCTGTATGATGCCTATCTCTGCGATGGAGTCGGCCAGTTCCTGCAGGGCGGTCTGGTCGAACTCGCGGCGTGGCTGATTGGGGTTGACGCTAATCTTCGCCAGTTCTATTTCGTTGATGGAGGAAGAGCCTTCGGTCTGCACTTCGTCCATGGAGAGCAGGGCGTCGAGCCCTCGTCCTAATGCATTTCTTTTCTGTGCCATCTGTTATTTGTTCCGGTTAATCAGTTCTTTGGCAAGTGCCATGTGGTTTTTGGCTCCGGTGGAGTCGGCGTCATAGAGTATGGTGGGCAGCCCGTAGCTGGGTGCTTCGCTCAGTTTCACGTTGCGCTGTATGACGGTGTTGAACACCAGCTCCTGGAAGTGCCGTTTCACTTCGTCGTAGATTTGGTTGGCCTGCCTGAGGCGCGAGTCGTACATGGTGAGCAGGAATCCTTCGATTTCGAGCTTCGGGTTCAGTTTCGACTTGATGATTTTGATGGTGTTCAGCAGTTTGCTGATGCCTTCCAGTGCAAAATATTCTGCCTGTACGGGAATGATGACCGAGTCGGCTGCGGTCAGCGCATTAATGGTAATCAGTCCCAGTGAGGGCGAGCAGTCTATCAGGATGTAGTCGAATTCATCCTTTAGCGGAGCGAGAACCTCCTTCAGAATCTTTTCGCGATTCTTGAGGTTGAGCATTTCAATTTCAGCACCTACCAGATTGATGTGTGAGGAGATGATTTTCAGTGTGTCAATCTCCGTGTCGTGTATGGCTTCGCGTACGTCTGCGTGGTCGATGATGCACTCGTATATCGTGCATTCGGACTGCTTGATGTCCACTCCGAGGCCCGACGAGGCGTTGGCCTGCGGGTCAGCGTCCACCACCAGAACTTTCTTTTCGAGCGTAGCGAGCGAGGCTGCGAGGTTAATCGTAGTCGTCGTTTTTCCTACACCACCTTTTTGGTTTGCCATTGCAATTATTTTTCCCATAATCTCACTATTTTATCGGCAGCGAAATAAGCGATAATTCTGTATCGAACCTACTAAAAACGAGAAAGATTGCAAAAACGGTTGATAAGTCGGGTGTTTTGTTAATAACTCACGACTATTCTGTTTCCGTTTGTGTCCAAGTTCTTGTTCTGCAAGATTCTGTTGGCCGACAGCCTCGAAAGCGGCATCCCTCCTTTGCCTTTTCCGGGTTTCTTTCTCCTTTTGGATGGCAAATATACGTATTAATCTTGAAATGAGCCCGTTTTTTTGTCTAGCTTGCAGAAGATTAAGATTTATTTCTTCTTGTAGCGATGCTGTTGGTGAATTTGTTGGGTGAGGACTTTGTATGATACGATGCCTTGCTCACTACGAGCGGTGATGTAGCCTATTATAGTTGCAGGGTCAGATGTGCACAGTCCTATACTTAGATAGGAATCATCCGTATTGATTATTGAAATAGATGCCATCTATTTTATGCTCGGTCCGTAGGTATGTTATGATGAGGCCGGAGGTCAGCAGGGCAAGGGATGGGTTGGGTTTGGTCTTTGTTTTTTGTTCTTCTATTGGAATGTTAATAAATAACCCTTCTTTACATCACCCCCTCCGCAAACTTCCACATAAAGTACCCGCACACCACGAACTTCAGCACCGTGCCGAACAGGAAGCCCAGCAGCGAACCGATGCCCGACTTCAGTGCCTGCGCCGTCTCGCGTCCGCCCAGCAACTCGCCGATGAAGGCTCCCAGAAACGGGCCGAGGACGATGCCCCACGGCATGAAGAACAGGCCGATGAGGGTACCCACCAGACATCCGCGCGTACCCCAACGGCTGCCGCCGCTGTACTTGCTGCCCAGCATGGGTACGAAGTAGTCCAGCACCTGGATAAGGACGACTATCAGCAGCCAAGTCAGTAGCTGCGAGGTAGTGAACTGCACCTTGTCCGTGAGGTGGAGCAGCAGCAGCCCCGCGTAGGAGATGGGAGGACCCGGAATGACCGGCAGAACGCAGCCCGCCAGTCCGGTGAGGAGGCAAAGGATGCCAAGGATGATGAGGAGTATGTCCATACGTGTATTCTTTGTCTGTGGGAAGAAGGTTCCCGTGAATCATTCGTTTATCGGCAACGAAATAAGCGATAATTTTGGAATCTACCTACAAATGGAAGGAAGAATTTACCGAAACTCTTTCGGAAGCCTTGTTAGCGGCTTTCATTCAAAGGGTAATAGAGTGGCTCACTTACTGAGCCTGTCCCAGTCCGCGTTTCAGGCCGATTCATTGACTTGCTCCGGCCGTTATCCGTAGCGATGTAATGGTAAAATAACATAGCCCATACTTGGCAATCGGCAAATTCTTTTTATTTTTGCACAGCAATAAACACGAATGTTATGGAAAATCAAAGACCTTTGATATTGGTTTCTAACGACGATGGTGTCATGTCGAAGGGAATCAGCGAGTTGGTAAAATTCCTTCGTCCGCTGGGCGAGGTTGTGGTAATGGCGCCGGATGCTCCCCGTTCGGGCTCGGCCTGTGCACTCACAGTAAAGGAACCTATTCATTATCAGTTGATTCGGAAGGACGTGGGCCTCTCCGTCTATAAATGCTCGGGCACGCCGACCGATTGCGTGAAGCTGGCCCTCCACACCGTAATCGACCGCAAGCCCGACCTCGTAGTGGGCGGCATCAATCATGGCGACAACTCCGCGGTCAACGTACACTACTCCGGCACGCTGGGCGTGGTCATCGAAGGCTGTCTGAAGGGAATCCCCTCCATCGGCTTCTCGCTCTGCTCGCACGAGCCCGACGCCAACTTCGAGCCTGCCGGTCCCTACATCCGCGAGATAGCCCGCAAGGTGCTGGAGAAGGGATTGCCTCCGCTCACCTGCCTCAATGTCAACTTCCCCGATACGAAAGAGTTGAAGGGCGTGAAAGTCTGTCAGCAGGCCTGCGGACAGTGGACCAACGAATGGGAACACTTTGCCCACCGTGGCGACACCCACTACTACTGGCTGACCGGCGAGTTTGTCGATACGGATGCCGACAACGAGAAGACCGACCATTGGGCACTTGCCAACGGTTATGTTGCCATCACCCCCACCACCGTAGATGTTACGGCATATGGCTTGATGGACGAACTGAACACTTGGTTCTGACGCATCTTCATTCTACATTCTTCATTCTTTGTTTATGAAGTATTACTTGATTGTTGGCGAAGCCTCGGGCGACCTCCATGCTTCCCATTTGATGGCTGCGTTGAAAGAGGAAGACCCGAAGGCAGAGTTCCGCTTCTTCGGGGGTGACTTGATGTCTGCCGTGGGCGGTACGCGGGTGAAGCATTACAAGGAGTTGGCCTACATGGGCTTCATTCCTGTACTGCTGCATCTGCGCACCATCTTTGCCAACATGAAGCGGTGCAAGGAAGATGTCGTGGCTTGGCAGCCGGATGTGCTGATTCTGGTAGATTACCCCGGATTCAACCTCAACATAGCCAAGTACATCCATGCACGGACATCCATCCCCGTTTTCTACTACATCTCGCCCAAGATATGGGCTTGGAAGGAATACCGCATCAAGAACATCAAGCGCGATGTGGACCAGTTGTTCTCCATCCTTCCCTTCGAGGTGGATTTCTTTGAGGGAAAACACCATTACCCGATACACTACGTAGGCAATCCCACCGTTGATGAGGTGACCGCCTTCCGTGCCGCCTATACTCGGACGCTCAATGACTTCCTGCAAACCAATGCCTTGCCTCCGAAGCCCATCATCGCCTTGCTGGCCGGTAGTCGCAAGCAGGAAATCAAGGACAACCTGCCCGATATGCTTCGGGCAGCTTCGGCTTTTCCGGACTATCAGTTGGTGCTGGCCGGTGCTCCCGGCATTTCGCCCGACTATTACCGTCAGTACGTGGGAGAGGCCGGTGTGAAGATTGTATTCGGGCAGACATACCCCTTGCTGCAACATTCCGAGGCAGCTTTGGTGACTTCGGGTACGGCCACGCTGGAGACCGCCCTGTTCCGTGTGCCACAGGCCGTATGCTATCACACGCCGATAGGCAAGGTCATCGCCTTCCTGAAGCGGCATATACTGAAAGTGAAGTACATTTCGCTGGTCAACCTCATTGCCGACCGCGAGGTAGTGAAGGAATTGGTGGCCGACACCATGACCATCGAACAGATACGTGCCGAGCTTCAGCGTATCTTATATAATAAGGAGTACCGTCGGCAGATGCTCGACGGTTACGAGTACATGGCCGACCGCTTGGGAGAAGCGGGAGCACCGAAGCGTGCCGCCCGCAAGATGGTTGCCCTGCTGACGCAGAAGGTCACACCAAGGTGAGCGCATACAGATAGACCACAGCTGCCGGAATAGCCATCAAGGCACTGTCGAAGCGGTCGAGCATCCCCCCATGTCCCGGCAGTATGTTTCCCGAATCCTTGATGCCCAGTTGACGCTTCATCAGCGATTCCGTCAGGTCGCCCCACGTGCCGAATACCACCACCACAGCAGCCAATCCGGCCCATTGACCTATTGACAGAAAGGGGAAGTGAATGGCGAAGATGAACGAAGAAGCGATGGAGAATATACCACCTCCGATGCTGCCTTCCCACGATTTCTTGGGTGATATGCGTTCGAACAGGCGATGCTTGCCAATGAGCGAGCCGACGCAATAAGCACCCGTGTCGCTCAGCCAGATAAATACGAAGATGGATAATGGCAAGATGGGGTTATAGCTTACGCTGCTATCCAGCTGATTGTTGTGGTAAGCCAGCACGTTGAGCAAGGCAAAGGGCAGTGCTACGTATAGTTGGCTCAGCATGGAGTAGGCCCAGTTGCCGAGGGGATTCTTTTTCTTCAGGTAAAGTTCCGTAATCATCAGGTAGAGCAGCAAGAGCAGGTAGGGGAGGAATACGCGGGCACCGGCTGTCTGCTCTGTGCAGAAGCTCATGACGGCCAAAAATAAGTATGCACCACCCAGCGACGTAATAGTACGGTTGATGTTCACCTCGCCACTGTTGTTGACGATGTGTCCGAACTCGTGCACGCTCAGCGCACCGATAAGTGTGAATAGGATGCCAAAGGAAAGGGGGCTGTAAAGGATACAGCCCACCAATACCACTACAAATATCACGCCGGTGATGGCGCGTTGGATAAAATTGCTTTTCACGGTTGCTAGATTTATTATTTTTGTTCTGTTTCCGAAGC
The DNA here is from genome assembly GCA_030523205.1 of Bacteroides sp. Lineage (GTDB taxonomy): Bacteria > Bacteroidota > Bacteroidia > Bacteroidales > Bacteroidaceae > Bacteroides. The sequence goes on along the minus strand of JAUNJD010000024.1, from coordinate 6,523 downwards.
CACAGCCTTGTCGGTAGTGTTGTCGGCGTTGCCGTTCTTCTCGTCAGCATTCTCGCCTGTTTCAGCCGTAGCGTTTTCCGCAGTTTCTGCATTCTTGCCGGCTTCGGTGTCTCCCACCTTCTTGGCTTCCTCCTCTTCGGCCTTCTTCATTTCGTCGGAGATTTTCTTGGCACTGATGATTTCCTCCGAACGCGATGCCCACGGACGCTTGCCAAAGATTTCCTCAACATCTTCCGCAAAGATGACTTCTTTGTCTATCAGTATCTGAGCCAGACGGTTGTGGCCTTCTTTGTGTTCCGACAGAATCTGCTTGGCACGTTCGTACTGCTCGTTCACCATCTTCTTCACTTCTTCGTCTATCAGTTCGGCAGTCCGTTCGCTGTATGGGCGGTTGAAGGAGTATTCTTCGTTGTTGTAATAGCAGAGGTTTGGCAACTTCTCGCTCATGCCTAGGTAGGCAATCATGCCGTATGCCTGTTTCGTCACGCGCTCCAAGTCGTTCATGGCACCCGTGGATATGCGTCCCAAGAACAGGTCTTCGGCGGCACGGCCACCCAGTGTGGCACACATTTCGTCCAGCATCTGCTCTTTGGTGGTAATCTGACGTTCTTCGGGCAAGTACCAGGCGGCACCTAAGGCACGTCCACGCGGCACAATCGTCACCTTAATCAGCGGATTGGCATACTCCAGCAACCACGATATGCTGGCATGGCCGGCTTCGTGTATGGCGATGGAGCGACGTTCGGCTTCGGTGGTAATCTTGGTCTTCTTCTCCAGACCACCTACAATGCGGTCAACAGCATCGAGGAAATCTTGCTTGCCCACAAACTTCTTGCCGTGGCGGGCTGCAATCAGGGCTGCTTCGTTGCACACGTTGGCAATGTCGGCACCGGAGAAGCCCGGAGTCTGACGTGCCAGCAAGTCAACATCTACCGTATCGTCTATCTTGATGGGGCGCAGGTGTACGCCGAATACTTCTTTTCGTTCGTTGAGGTCGGGCAAGTCTACATGAATCTGGCGGTCGAAACGTCCGGCACGTAGCAGGGCCTTGTCCAGCACATCCACGCGGTTGGTAGCAGCCAGAATGATGACACCACTGTTCGAACCGAAGCCGTCCATTTCGGTCAGCAACTGGTTCAGGGTATTCTCGCGTTCATCGTTGCCACCCATGGCAGCAGCTTTGGCACGTGCGCGACCTACGGCATCAATCTCGTCGATGAAGACGATGCAGGGAGCTTTCTCTTTGGCTTGGCGGAACAAGTCGCGTACGCGGGATGCACCCACGCCCACGAACATTTCTACAAAGTCAGAACCTGCCAACGAGAAGAAAGGCACGTTGGCTTCACCGGCCACAGCCTTGGCCAGCAACGTCTTACCTGTTCCCGGAGGGCCTACCAGCAAGGCACCCTTGGGTATTTTACCTCCTAAGTCGGTATATTTCTGCGGTTCTTTCAGGAACTCTACGATTTCTTCTACTTCCTGCTTGGCTTCGGCCAGTCCGGCTACATCTTTGAAGGTCACCTTCACCGGCGAACCCTTTTCGAACAGCTGAGCTTTCGATTTGCCTACGCTGAAGATGCCTCCACCGCCCATACCTCCTCCGCCACTCAGACGGCGTGACATGAAAATCCAGAAACCGATAAGGAAGGCAAAAGGCAGTACCTGCCAGAAGAAGGCCAGCAGATAGTTCTGCTTCTTCTCGTAGCTGACGGAACCGTCGAAGTGCTGCTCGTCTCTTTCCTTCTGCAAAAAGTCGCCCAGGCTTTCGCGCGAAGGCGCTTCGGTAGTGATAAGCGGATTCTTGCCTACACTGTTGGAATCTTCCTTGAATACGGTGGATACATATTGCGGCTTGATGTAAGCCTCTACGGAATTGTCGTCATAGCCAATGACTTTGCTCACATATCCTTCGCGCACATATTGCTGGAACTTGTCGTATGACAGGTTCATGGAGGAAGTACCGCTTTTGTTGGTCAGGAATAAACCCAGTAGGGCTATGGCAATCAGCATGTACAACCAGTTAAGGTTGAACTTGGGCATATTTACTTTGTTCGGCTTTCTGTCGATGTTGTTATTGTCCATACGCTAAAATTAATCGAGGTCGGGAATTTGGGTTAGTTTGGCATCGGCCCAAAGGTGCTCCAGGTTATAGAATGCTCGTGTCTCGGGCAGGAAAACGTGCACCAACACGTCAGCATAGTCCATAGCCACCCATTCTGCGTTTCGCAATCCATCTACGGCAAAAGGCTTTGTGTCAGCGCCTTTGCGGGCGAAATCCTTGACGGATTCAACGATGGCGGTTACTTGGCTGGGTGAATTTCCTTGGCAGATGATGAAATAGTTGCATATTGTATCGTCGATTTTAGTCAAGTCGGCGATGACTATCTTCTTTCCTTTTTTATCTTGAATACCTTCTGTTATTTGTTGAATTAGCTTTTTCGTTTCGTTCATTCTATATTAATTAGTAATTTTCGTTTCGTAAGTCCTGTATCCGGTGGTAACTCATGCCGCCGTGCAGTGCATACGAAACTTCATGTTAATAAAACAGTTTACAAATATACGGCGATTTCTTGTATCAAACACGCAAATGGGGAAAACTCTTTTGTTTTTTGATTTTTTTAGGTATATAATCCTTTGGTATCGGGCATATTATCATTTTTTGGAGAAAAAAATAAGTGTTTCTATTGCAGATTACCAAAAACTCCGTATCTTTGCAACCGCAAAACAGAAATGAACCCTGTTATTGGGCTATGGTGTAATGGTAACACTACAGATTCTGGTCCTGTCATTCCTGGTTCGAATCCAGGTAGCCCAACAAAAAAGTCCCGCTAGGCAAATGCTTCGCGGGACTTTTTGTTATGTCTGATTCAGGCCGTTCGGGGTACAGTGGAAACGGCCCTATAAAAACGGATGACCGCAGAGACGAGGATTGGTGAATCCTGTGCGTCTTGCGGTCATCCATTTTAGTTGTTCGTCAGTGTTGCTGTCTTTGCATATACTCGTATGCGTCAGCCTTCGTTCTTAATGCTTTCGTCTACCACTCTTATCTTTTCCTTCACCAGCTCGATGTCGCCTTTCAGTTTCTCTACCTTGCGGTTGAGTTCAGTCAATAGGCTGTTGCCTTTCTTCGACGAGGCGGTGAGGAAGCCCAAGTTGTTCTCGTACGTTTGCAGTTCGGCTTTCATGTTCTCGAAGGTGCGTACCAGCTTCTCGCGTTCGCGGTAGAGTGACTGCGAGCCACCTTCCTGTATGTTGCTGATGCTCGACTTGAAGTTGCTCAGCTTCTTGTTGGAAGCACTGATGTTGAACGTCTCAAACAGCTTGTCGATGCGGCTGTGATATTGCTTGTATATCTTGTCTTTCTCCTTGAAGGGAACATGACCGATGCTGTTCCATTCCTTCATCAGGTCGCGTACCCATTGCGTAGCTTCCTCTACGTCGGCACTTTCGTCGATGGCATTCAACTTTTCGATGACGATTTTCTTCTTCTCCAGATTCTCCTGTTCGATGGAGCGTTGCGAGGAAGTAGCCTTGTTCTTCTGTTCGAAGAAGTAGTCGCAGGCACCGATGAAGCGCTTCCACACGGCATCCGAGTATTTTTTGGCTACGGGACCTACGGTCTTCCATTCTTTTTGCAGCTTGGTCAGTTCGTCGGCAGTGGCCTTCCAGTCGGTACTGTCTTTCAGGGCTTCGGCTCTTTCGCAGAGGGCACGTTTCTTTTCCAGATTCTCGCTCATGCCTTCTTTCAGTGTCTTGAAGAATTCTCCCTTTTTCTGGAAGAAGTCATCACAAGCCTTGCGGAAACGCTCGAATATCTTCACGTTCATCTTCTGCGGGGCAAAACCGATGGTCTTCCATTTGTTCTGCAAGGCGATGATTTCTTGCGTCTTGTTTTCCCACGAAGCGAAGGTGGTCAACTCTCCATATTCGATGGCCTCAATGATTTCGCAGATTACCGTCTTTTGGTCCAGATTGTGTTGCTCGGCTTCCTTCAGTGCTTCGAAGTGCTGCTGATGTCGGCGGTTGACGGCAGTGGATGCAGCCTTGAACCGTGCCCATATCTCATCGCGCAATTCCTTGGCCACGGGACCCGTGTCGCGGAACTCCTGGTGCAGCTTCTGCAACTGATGGAAGGCAGATACCACGTCCGGTTCGTTGGCCAGCTTCTCGGCAGCTTCGCAGAGGTGGGTCTTGATTTCCAAGTTCTTCTTGAAGTCATATACGCGGAATTCGTTGTTCAGTTTCAGCAGGTCGTAGAACTTCTCCACGTACAGCTGATAGCTTTTCCAGAGTTCGTTGACCTTGGCTTGGGGCACGAGTTTCACTTCGTTCCATTGCTGTTGCAACTTTTTGAATTCGGTGTATGACTTATTGGCATCGTCAGGCGACTCTACCAACTCTTTCAGTTCCTCGATGATGGAGAGCTTCACTTGAAGGTTCATTTCCTTCTGCTTCTCCAGTTCAGCGTTGGCCACACCTCTCTTTTCCTTGATGACGGACATGATGGTCTTGAATTCTTCTTCCACGGCATCGGGTTGTGGAGTGAAGTCTTCAGCGTTTCCGCCATTTTCGATGAACTGCTTCTTGGCAGCTTCCTGCTCTGCGTTGTGCAGCTTGTAGAAAGCCTGTTTCAGTCCGTCGATTTCGGTCTTGGCTACGCTTTCCACGTCCGTGGCAATCTCTTTGAGTCTGCTCAGGATTTCTTCTTTAGTTAGTTTGGGTGTTGCCTCTGCCGGCTTTTCGGGAATGGTGTTTTCTTCAACAGGAGTCTCTGCCACCGGTTCGGTAGTTTCTGTCTCCGCCGGTTCGGCTGTTTCCGTCGCTGCCGGTTCGTCAACCTCCACGGTTGTCGGCTCGGCAATCTCTGTGGATGCCGCTTCGGTAGCTTCTGTGGTGGTAGGTTCAGAAACCTCTGTTGCTTTCTTTTCTTCTTCTAATTCCGCAGGCTTTTCCGGGAAATTAGTGTCATGAGTGTCCGTCATTGTATTTACTTTTTAGAGACGGGTTCTCCCCGTCTGGATTACATTAGGTTACAAATTAATGAAATAAAAAGATTACTTCATACTTTTTTCGTCGTTTTTTTTTCAAAACTATCAAATTTTTAGGCTAGTAGGACAGTAATCCCCATATATAGCATCATACCGATGATGTCGTTTGTAATAGAAATGAAGGGGCCTGTGGCGATGGCGGGGTCCACTTTCAGCTTTTCTAGCGTCATCGGAACCAGCGTGCCGAAGATGGATGCGAACATGACGACGGCGAACAGACTGATAGACACCGAATAGGTGACGGTGGCCGTGCCGCCGAAGCGGATGAAGTTATAGACATAGACCAGCAGCGAGATGATGGTGGCATTGATGCAGGCCACTACCGACTCCTTGGCTATCTGCTTGAAGATGTCTTTCGAGTCGAGCGAGCTGTTGGCCAGACCTTGCACCACGATGGCCGACGACTGCGTTCCCACGTTTCCGCCCGTACCACCGATAAGCGGGATGTAAAGGGCCATTTCGGGATGTGCAGCAAACGTTGCGTCGAAGTTGCCAAGTATCATGGAGTTGCCGATTCCGCCTAGCATACCGATAATCAGCCAGGGCAGGCGGGCAGTGGTCTGACGTACTACGTTGTCGTCCGTTTCTACGTCCTGCGAGAGACCGGATGCCAATTGGTAGTCGCGTTCCGACTGTTCGCGTACCTCGTCCATCACGTCATCGACGGTAATTTGTCCCACCAGACGGCCGATGCTGTCAACAACGGGCACTGCCACCAAGTCGTACTTCTCGATGGTCTGCACCACTTCGTCGATGGGGGTATCAACACGCACGGAGATGGGGTCTTTCTTCATCACGTGCTTCACTTTTGACACCGAGGGCGAGGTAATCATCTTCTTCAGTGGAAACACACCTTGCAGGCGTTCGTCGTCGTCGATGACGTAAACGTAGTATATCTCGTCCAGCTGTTCGGCCTGCATACGCATTTCCTTCAGGCACTCGGGCATACTCCAGTTCTCGTTCACGGTCACCATTTCCGTGCCCATCAATCCACCGGCGGTATCTTCGTCGTACTTCAGCAAGTCCACGATGTCGCCGGCCTGCTCGATGTCTTCGATGTGCGAGAGGATTTCTTCCTGCTTGTCCTCGTCGAGGTCGCGCATCAGGTCTACGGCATCGTCGGTGTCCATGTAGTCCACGAAACGCTTGGCAATGGTCTCCGAGGGCAGTATCTCCAGGAATTCCTTACGCGCGTCTTCGTCCATCTCTACCAATACGTCTGCTGCCGTTTCGTTGTCGAGAAGGCGGTAAACGAAGCGGGCTTCCTCCAAGTCGAGGTCATTGCACAGTTCGGCAATGTCGGCCGGGTGGAGGTCGGCCAGCAGTGCTTTTACATTGTCGGCATCTTTCTGCTCGATGAAGCCTCTGACCTTATCTATGTATTCTTCGTCTATTTCCACGTTTTCAGATTTTAAAATTTAACTTCGCTTGACGAACTCCTATTTTCATTTACTATTTGACTATTTACAATTTAC
>JAUNJD010000260.1 GCA_030523205.1 Bacteroides sp. | reverse complement strand
CCAATGCCGTGGTCAGCTTCGGAGGCTTCTGCTCCGGAGTGGTGGTGTCGGCCGACGGACTGGTGTTTACCAACCACCATTGCGGGTTTGACGCCATACAGCAACACAGTTCGGTGGAGCACGACTACCTGCGCAACGGTTTCGTGGCCGAAGATTTGAAGCACGAACTGCCCAATCCCGACCTATTCGTCAGCTTTCTGGTGCGCACGGAGGACGTGACTTCGCGCATACTCCCTGCACTTCCTGACGGCATGGAAGAAGGCGAGCGCGAGATGATGGTAGATTCCATCAGCGAACTGATTGTGCAGGAAGCAATCGGGGGCGACAGCCTGTTGCGTGCGGAAGTCACGCCTTTCTACGCCGGAAACGAATATTACCTTTCTGTCTATAAAGACTATTACGATGTGCGTCTGGTCTTTGCTCCCCCTTCTTCGGTAGGCAAGTTTGGCGGCGATACGGATAATTGGGTGTGGCCGCGACACACGGGCGACTTCTCCGTGTTCCGCATTTATGCCGACAAGGACAACCGGCCTGCTCCCTATTCGCCCGACAACGTCCCTTATCATCCCGATTATTATGCTCCCATCTCACTGAAAGGCTACGAGCAAGGTTCGTTCTGCATGACGATGGGATACCCCGGTTCTACCAGCCGCTACCTTTCGTCCTACGGGGTGGAAGAAAGAATCCACACCGACAATGCCGCCATGATAGACGTGCGTGCCATCAAGCAAGCCATCTGGAAAAAGGCCATGGACGGCAGCGACGACATCCGCATCAAGTATGCGGCCAAATACGCACAGAGTTCCAACTACTGGAAAAACAGCATCGGCATGAACCGGGCCGTGGAGAAACTGAACGTGATAGGGAAGAAGCAACAACTGGAACAACAGTTGCAGCAATGGATACGCCGCGACCCCGTGAAGCGGGGCAAGTATGCGCAGGTGCTTACCGAACTGGAACTGAACTACCGCAACCGCCGCGAGGCCGCCCGCGCCATGGCCTACTTTGGAGAGGCATTTGCCAACGGTCCCGAACTGATTACGGCCGCTTTAGCTGTGTTGAACTTCGACTTTGAAGCCGAAGAAAGCCAACTGGAATTCCGCATGAGGCAGTTGTTGGACATATATATCAACATGGATTTGGACGTGGACAAGCAAGTGTTCGTGGCCATGCTGAAGGAATATGCAGCCGAAGTGAAGCCGGAATACCTCCCCGATGTTTATAATCTGATTCAGAAAGATTTCGGCGGTGATTACCAGGCATACGCCGACTATCTCTACCGGCAATCGGCCTTGAAGACCCCGCGTGGCTTCGAGCAAGTGGCAAAGGGAGACACCACGTTTGTCCTCTTTGACGACCCCGCCGCCTCCTTTGCCATTGACATGCTGGTGAAGTTCTATGAATTCAACCAGTCGGTGGCTGAGGCAAGCAACTGCATCGAACAAAACGAACGCTTGCTCAACGAGGCCGTGCGGCTCATGGAGGCCGACAAGAATTTCTATCCGGACGCCAACGCCACGCTGCGGCTCAGCTTCGGCATGATAGGCGGATATTCTCCTCAAGACGGAGCGGAGTATTCCTATTATACGACCACGAACGGGATATTCGAGAAGATGAGGCAGTATAAAGGAGAAACCGATTTCGAGGTACTGCCATCGGTGGTGTCGTTGCTGGAAAGAAAGGACTTCGGGCGTTATGCCACGAAAGACGGCAACATGAATGTCTGCTTCATATCAGACAATGACATTACGGGAGGCAATTCGGGCAGCGGCATGTTCAACGGGAAGGGTGAATTGATAGGACTTGCTTTCGATGGTAATTGGGAAGCCATGAGCGGCGACTTGATATTCGAGCCTCGTTTGCAGCGTTGCATCGGGGTGGACATCCGTTACGTCCTTTATATGATAGAGAAGTACGGACATTCGTCACGGCTGGCCGGAGAGTTGAAATTGGTGGAATGATTGCTTCTTTGATAGATATATAATGTAAATAGCGAATAATCGAAAAAAATTACATTGGTTTACTATTGTTTGAAAATAATGTTTTACCTTTGTCCTGTCATCATGCCTTAAAAGCAAATGACAGGACATAATGGATAAAGGCGTTTACTTGACGCTTATGTTTTGACGCTAAGAAACTTCGCAACTTTCTAATCAAGTCAGGAACAAAAGCAACGGTAGATGTCTGCGAGATGTGTTTATATTCTTAATATTTCTCTTATGGTTTGAGAGGAGTTAAGTTATTATACATATCGGCGTGGGCCTCTTCGTTGCTCGTTCTGACTTGATGGGCAATGCGAAGGCCTCTTAGCGTGGAACGAGTAACAGGTTAAGGTTCACGCTTTTTTTATGTCTGTTTTCTTTATATAATATTATTAATTAACGTATGTAGCTATGAAAGCAGAAAATCAGAAGAAGTTTTATGTTTATGTGCTGTCGTTACTTGTGATGGCATTGTGTTGGGGCTGTAAAGATGATGATGAAAACAGTTTGCCACCAGAGCCAGTGGACAAAGAGGAAGAAGAATTTGTTCATTTGGACTTAGATTATCTGGACTTTTCAGCGGAAGGAGGTACTGAAGAAATAGATTTTAGTACAAGTTCTGATTGGGAGGCCGTATCTTTAGCATCATGGATAAAAGTTTCTCCATCAACAGGTGAAAAAGGAGAAGATGTTGGTTTACAGTTACAAGTGGAGGAGAATGAGGATAGTGCCGGACGTGAGGCAAAGCTCATACTCCGTATAGCATCAGGAAATACCGCAGATACGTTGACTGTCAGACAGGCAGGGCGCACACGCTACGTGCCTGTCAGTTGGGACGAAGATGCTAAATTGACACGATTTGACCTAATGAATGGCGATGTTGGCATTGAGTTTCGAGGTGATGTACCTGTTTTTACCCCTGGAGTCTCTGCTATTGTGGTGCCGACCGATACGATGAGTTACATTCGGGTGGTCAAGGATATTTCTGCAGAAGGAAGCAGTGTCACACTGAAAACCGAAGAGGGGTCTCTGACCGACATTTTCATGGATCAGGAATTTACTCTTTCTATTACGCCTAACCCCAATGCACGGATGACCCGTTCGGGTAAATTAAATACAACAGATGCTAACGGGGTAATTCATCCAGACAAAATCATAGCATGCATGAAGGATGGAAGCAGGGTTACTCTTTATGATGCGTAAACGTCGGCATTCGTTGTGGACGATGAACATGTTAATTTATGGAGTAAGACTATAGATTATAGCGGACAGTCGCTTTATGAGGAAGAGGGTGTAAAACTTTCATGGGAAAAATGTATGCTGTCCGGGAGTTTAGACGGCCATTTTTATTTCAGTTTCATCAGTGAGGAAAAAGCTCTGCCGGGAGGACTTGAATTTAAAACTGGAAAACTGAACAACTTCTTTTGCTTTCTCGATGGTAATTTGGGACTGGATCTGATGTTGAAGTTGGAGGCCGCCATTAAAGAATCACATGATTTTAGCAAGCCGATACTTTCGGACTTTGTCAATTTGACGGTTCCCTTTAATGTCGGAGGAATCCCGTTTTCTGTTACGATAAAGGCTGATCTGATTGCGGAAGCTTCTTTTGCGGCTGAAGCGCAAGCCACGCTTTCGGGAGGATTCAATGCCGGTGTCGGGACAAAATTCGGAATGAATTATATTAATGAATCTTTACTGCCAATATGGGAGCCGGGTTATCATTTCAATGTCTATCCACCTACACTGGAAGTGTCTGGTACGGTTGATGCACAAGCCACCATTTATCCATATTATAAAATACGTTTTTATAATTTTGCAGGGCCGAACATCGCCTATAAAGATTACTTGAAGATGGGAGCAGCCATGGGGGCAAGAGTCTCTACAGATCCGACGTTGAATTATGCTGGATGGACGGCCTGTGTTTACACTCAGCCCGAACTGGAAATAAGTTTGGCTTTGGACTTTATCGGTATTCATGCAACAAGCGAGCCATGGACAAAACCATCAGAGACGAAGAACTATCTTTTTGAGGCACCGAAAAAAATAGAATTGGTTTCACCGCAGGAGGATGGCAGGAGTTACCAGATAGGTGAACCTATCGATGTGACTTTCCGCGTAACAGGAGAACTTTATGAAAAAGATCCTCTGCCCACATGGAAAGCAATTGTTCAAGCTAACGCTTTTGGCGGACAATCGGATAAGGAATTTTATCAGACGGATGAGAATGGTGAATTTACTGTCACATACATTCCTCAAGAAGAAGGTAGTCGCCTCGGAGTATATATTGTTAATGAAAAAGGAGAACCTTTTGCAGGTGCTGCGTTTACTCCCGATTTGGAGCAAGATAAATTGGTAGGGCAGTGGGGAATAAATGCAGGTGCAGTCATGAACGGATCGGAAATCAGCTGGATAGATGTATTGACTTTCAAGTCAGACGGCACTTATACTTATGAATCCAATCCATCTAAGCTGGCTCTTTATTGGACAGATGCGAATGGAATCACGTACAGCAGGATCCACTATTCTTATTGCAGTGGAACGTATGTTTTCGACGAAGCAGGAGAAAAGCTTACTCTGCAAGCCAGTTATGCAAGCGATGTTACCATCAGAGATGGAGTGGAAACACCGAATGACCCTCAAAGTACGTTGGTCGCCAACTTGTTCGGTCGGAGTGGAGTATATATAGCACGTATCGAATCGGACGGACGGTTGATTATCATACATGAAGGTTGGCAAGAAGGTATAACTGGTTCTGCATTTTTTCCGATAGATAATACTTCGCGCTTTGCTTCCCGTTCCATAGCCAATGGTGTTTATGAGATAGGGCAACAGAAGTTCCAGACAAGTCAAGAGATCGTGTATCCGTATCCAAAACCATAAAGAAAAAAATCCATCCGAAACCTTGCAGATAAGCGCAGAAGCATTAATTTTGCACTCTTCGGTTCCAAATTCGGTTGCGGGTGCTTCCAGCGGATGCCGCTGGACCAATCTGCAAGTGAAGCTGCTTCCAGCGGATGCCGCCGGAACAATCT
>JAUNJD010000259.1 GCA_030523205.1 Bacteroides sp. | reverse complement strand
AGTAAACAATATAATGAAATATAGGATATCAACAACCGAAAATATCCGCTGAACCGAATAATCCGTGCCTAAAATTCTCCATTATCAATTGTTAATTGTCCATTGTCAATTGCTCAAACGTAATCGCCTGTCCTCCTCCCCTCGCCATAACAATGGACAAGGTGTCATCAGCGGTCAGTCGGCGTTCGATGATTTCGTAGTCGGTAGGGTTGGTCTCCCAGTCGGCATTCTTTCCGTCAGCATAGATGACAGCCCGGTAAGTCTTTCCCTTTTCCAAGAAGTCCGTCTTGACGCTGACGGTACGCGCTTCCTGATTGGTAGCGGCACCCAGAAAGAACTTATCCCCTGCCCTGCGCACGGTCACGATGAACTCGCCCGGCTCTCCGGCCAAGGCTTCGGACCAGTCGCAGTCGGCATCGAAGTCGCGGAAGAACTGGAAGGCAGGATGCCCCTCGTAGTTCTCAATCATGTCGGCAGCCATCTGCAAAGGCGAATAGAGGATGACCCATTCGGCTATCTGTTTGGCCAGCGTCGTGCTGATGCGGCAGTCCTTGCTGTCCATCATGTTCCACTTCTTCCGAGCCGGATTCTTCTTGGCACGCTCGTACAGGATGTCGAAGATACCCGGCGTATAATCCATGGGACCTGCCAACAGGCGGGTGAAGGGCAGCATCACCTGATGTTCGGGAAGGTTTCCTTCGCTCCAGGCGTTCCACTCCATGCCACGGGCACCCTCGCGCGTCATCATGTTGGGATAGGTGCGGCGGATGCCGGTATCCTTGATAGGTTCGTGCACGTCGAGGGTCGTGTGATAGCGGGCAGCCGTCTGCACCACGTTGCGGTAGTGGCGCACGTTGAACTGTCCGTGGTGATTGTATCCGCCGGGCAATCCGCCTGCATAACCGGTCTTCACACAGTGAATGCCCAAGTCGGCATACCATTGATAGGCCGTGTCCAGCTGCCGTTCGTAGTTGAAGATGTTTCCACCCGTCTCGTGATGACCGATGATTTCCACGCCCTTCTCCTTGGCATAGCGGGCTATCTCGCGAATGTCGAAGTCGGCGTAGGGCTTGGTGTAGTCAAAATGCTGCGTTCCGCCCCAGTTCTCCCAACCTTCGTTCCAGCCTTCGAACATGACGCCTTCAATGTTATTGGCAGCGGCAAAGTCGATGTAGCGTTTCGCATTGGCCGTAGTAGCCCCGTGACGGTCGTTGATGACCCAGCTTTCCACGCCCAGATGCATCCCCCACCACACGCCTATATACTTCATGGGGCGAATCCAGTCGGTAGTCTCCAGCGCACACGGCTCGTTCAGGTTCAGTATCAGTCCGGAGTTTATCAGACCTACGGCCTTGGAAGCTATCTGCAAGGTGCGCCACGGAGTGGTGAACGACCCTCCGCTCACACGCGCCTTGACGCCGTCGGGCCAAGGGGCCAATTCAGCCTTCAGGCAGCGGTCACCCAGGTTCTTCAACGTCATTTCGGGGAAGTCGGTCAAAGCTGCTTCGTGAATGCTGGCGTAGTTACTCCCGGCTTTGAAGGTCATCGGTGTGTTAGCTGTATCTATCCCACTGATGGGCAACGTGCGATACGTCAATTCGTACGTCTCGTAGTTGGCGGGGATGGACCACGAAGTGCCGTCCTGCGCTATGTGGAAGGTGGTCAGTTCGTCCGTCACCAGAATGCTGTCAGCACCGACCACGTCGTACTCATAGCGGAAACCTACTCCGTCATCGAACACCCGGAAACGTAAGGTAAGCCGTGTGTCGGCCGCATCGGTCAGGTGAACGGCCATCTCATTGTAATGATTGCGGATATTCTTGTTTTCACCCCAAGGTTGCGACCAAGTCTCATCGGTAGTAGAGAAATCGGCATCAATCACTTTCAGCCCTTCCGAAAGGTTCACCCCTCCGTCGGCCAGAAAGCCCAGTGAAGAGGAAGCGATAAAGGCCGTGTCGTTCACGTCTATCCGATAGACCATGTGCCGGTCGGAATCTAAAGAGAAGGTGAGACGGATGTGTCCGTCGGGCGAGCAGACTTCCGTTGGCTGCCGGTCATCGCAAGCCACCAAGGAGAGAAGAAGCACGAGGGTGCAGAAAAGGGAATGTTTCATAGGCATTATGGTTAATGGCAGACAAGATGCTTTTCCCAGTGGCATCAGCATCTTGCCTGCCGGATTACATTATTTCTTCACCAAGGTGTACATACCGCTCGAATGCGGATTTCTCAACGACTCGACTGCGGTGTAGCTGTCACCGTCCACGGTAAACAGACTGAGACCATAGCGCTGGCCTGAGTCATACAGATAGACGCTGTTGCCGCTGAGCGAGGTTTCGAGCACAAAGGCTTGTTCGTCGGCACCCATTGCCGCCCACGAACCACCGCTGTAAGTACCACGAGACATGGCGTAGGTGACACCATCCACCGTTCCGATTTCCTGCGGAGACGGACAGAAGGCCACGCCGCTATCGTCGTAGTTCAGGATGAAGGGATATTCAGCTGTGATGTCCTTGCCGTCCCAACCATACACCTTGTAGCTCTCGCCGGCCACGTCTTCGGCAATCGTGATGTCGAAGGTCTGGGCACTGGTCCAGTCCCACCAACGGGGAGTGTCGGTTTCGTCATAGTAAACATACAGAGCCGTAGCCGATGTCACCGTCCAGTCGCCCAGATAGGATTCGTAAGTAGGCACTGAACCTTCGTTGGCTGTCAGGTCGGTACGGGCATAGTATTTACCGCTCCAAGTGACATCCTTACCCCACAGCTTGTCGGCCACCTTGTCGAAATAAGGCTCGTACATGCGGCTTGCACCGAGGTTGTAGAATGCGAAGTATTTGTAGCCACCTTCTACTACTTGGTCGAGATAGGTGTTGTTCACATTTATCTTGGTCATGTTGTCGGTGCTGGTAGTCAGCGAGATGGCGTAAGGAGCCTGAACAGCAGCCGCAATATCCTGTCCGTAGTAGGCATGGAACGCACCGTACGAACCGAATACAGCGTAGTCAATCACGTCTTCCACTTCATCGCCCATCGGATGATCTTCAGAGGTGTACCAATAAACGCCAAACGTAGTACCGTCTTCCTTCGGCATCTCCTCGCGGCAAGCCTGAAGCAGCTTCAGATAGTTGGCAGGCGTACACTCGTCTGCACTGGATACGACACCGCCGGAAGTTCCCTTGTACGTGTTTTCAGCATAAGCGGAATACTCGTCGTCGAAGTCGAAGCCGTCCAAGCCATAGATGTCAAGGTAAGCCTTCAGTTCCTTGGCAAAAGCCTTGGCACCTTCATCACTCAAGCTGCGCATACCGGCATCGTCGTGATTGCCCAAGATGGAGAGATGCACCTTGATGCCCTTCTGCTGCAACGGACGGATAATCTTGTCGGCATTGGCCAGCACATAAGATACCTGGTCATTGCAATAGATGTACGGTTTGCCGTCGCTATCCAGATTGATATTGGCAGCAAATATACTGACAATATCGAAGAAAGGCACACCATCCACGGTATATTCTCCGGCATTGAGCAAACTTTCGTTGTTCACCTCTACATATACAAGGTTCTTGATGTCGCCCTTTTCACTGGGATCGGGAGTAACGCCCAAGTTCTCTACCAGATAGATATACGACTGGGTGTTGGAAGATACCTCTACACCATTGTCGGCCGTAGCCGATACAGCCACTGCATAGGTCTTCCCCACTGTTCCACTGGGATTGATGTTCAGTTCCACCGATTCGGACTTCTTGCTTCCGGCAGGAATGGTCACCGAACCGTTATTCTCCAACGACAGAGAGCTTGTGGGATACATTTCATAGTCCGTACCATTGGCTTCATTGTAAGCGGTCAAGGCATCGGAGTCAATCTTGAAGGAGACTTGTACGCTCGATTCTGCATTCTTGCTCAGTTCGAAGTACAGATGTCCCGTGCCGGCCTTGTTGTCGCGCAGGCTGATGGTAGTCAGTTGGCGGGCACCGGCAGCCGAACGTACACTGCCATAAGTTCCGTCTACGGTCTCGAATATGCTGTCATTGCCCGTAGTTATCGTAAGGTCGTCCTCACAAGCGGTCAGTAGCAGACCGGAGAAGCACAACGAATAGAAAGCGAATTTTATATAATTCATAATATGATTTTTTGAATTTGTAAGTTTTTTATTTTATCTGTCCACCCGTTATCATTCGGCCGGAAGTTCTACACTCACCCAAGTCAGTGTGGAAGAAGCCGTTGCGTTATTGCCGGAGGAACTGTAATCCTTGATGACATCGGCTCCATCGTCAAACTTCCAGTAAGCTACCAAGCCTTCCGAGTCTTCGCTGATTCCATAGAAATGGTTCTCGGCGTTGATTTCGTCCTGCGTAAGCACACGGTTCCAAATGCGGACTTCTGCTATATCGGCATCCAACCAACGTTCGCTGTTGTAGGAGTAACCTATCCAGAAGCAACGGGGTTTGCCATCCGACTCGTCCGAATGATCGATACCCCAGTTCACCGGACCGTACGAAACACCCGTAAAGTCGCCTACCAACCGACCGTTGAAATAAACCTTGAGCGTCTGTGCATTCGAGTCGTAAGCTACGGCTACGTGCGTCCAAGTTTCTACGTCAACCGTCATTGCCTCATCGGTGAAGTTGCCACTACCGGTAGCTATCTGCAACTGATTAGGTTCTACACCCGAATCACCGAAGCGGAACAAGAACTGTCCTTCGATACCCATCAGCGTACTAATCATGTGGTCGAAGCTATGCGGACGAATCAAGGCTTCTGCCGTCAGGGTCGTCATGTTCTGAACCACGTCGGGGTTCACCCAGTCAACATATACATTCGTCTCGTTGATGTTGGCTACGGTATTAATCAAGGCTGCTCCTCTGAACACGTAGTAGTAAGTCTTAGCCGAAGCCAATACGCTGATGCTGGCATTGGTCACAGTGACAGGCAGTACATACGTCTTATCGAGGTCCAAAGAACCTAAATCGGTAAACGTAAGTTCTATCGGGTCGGACTCCAATGCACCGGCAGCAATCG
>JAUNJD010000258.1 GCA_030523205.1 Bacteroides sp. | reverse complement strand
CTGCTTCTGCTCGGCGCCTGCTGCTCCCCCAAGACCGGGACGAACATATACAACATCATGGACTACGGAGCCAAGGGAGACGGACAGACCGACGATGCTGCTGCCATACAAAGCGCCATTGAAGCCTGTTCCAAGGCCGGTGGTGGTACGGTTGTAGTGCCTGCCGGACGCACCTTCCTGTGCAGTCCCTTTGCATTGGCCTCCTACGTCAACCTGCACTTGGAGCCTAATTCCTGCCTGTTGGCCAACCCCGACGAATCGGCCTACACGCTGAGTGCCTTCCGCGAGAACCGTGGCGAAGGCATGATGTGGATTTATGGCAAAGACCTGAAGAATGTCTCCATCACCGGTACAGGTGCCATCGACGGGAACGGTGTAGCTTTCATGGGAAAGGAACTGGATGACTCCTACGAACTGAAGCCCGTGACCGACTTCGACCCCCGTCCGCACGTGCTGACCCTCATCAACATCGAAAAGATAGTCATCCGCGACGTCACCATCCGCAACAGTGCCTACTGGACGGTACACCTGATTGGTTGCTACGACGCTTCGATAGACGGCATCTCGCTACTGAACAACCTGAAGATACGCAACGGCGACGGCATCGATGTGGACCACTCGCGCAAGGTACGCATTGCCAACTGCTTCATTGAATCGGGTGACGACTGCATCTGTCTGAAGAACCGCCGCGAATTCGAGGAATACGGCCCGTGCCAAGACATCGTGGTAAGCAACTGCGTCATGACTTCCCGCTCCTGCGCCATCAAGATTGGGTCGGAGAACATGGATAGCATCAGCCACGTGCTGTTCAACAACTGCATCATCAAGGACAGCAACCGAGGCATCGGCATTCAGAACCGCGACGAGGGTACGGTGAGCGACGTGATGTTCACCAACATGATGGTCGATTGCCGCTTCTTCTCCGACGTATGGTGGGGCAAGGCAGAACCTATCTATGTCACTTCCTACCCGCGTGCCGTGGGCAACCACAAGGATGCCGGATGGCGTTTCCCCAAGGGAGCTACCGAAGGCCGCTGCGGTGAGGTCAGCCGGATATACTTCACCAACATCAAGTGTACGGGCGAGAACGGTGTGTTCGTAGGTGGCGATGTGCCCGAGAAGGTACACCACATCTACTTCAAGGACGTAGACGTGCTGATAGAGAGGCGCACCGACTATCCCGGTGGTGTCTATGACAAGCGTCCTTGCCTGGGCGAAGGCTTCGTGCACGACAAGACCTACGGTTTCTACTTCGACACCGCCACAGCCATCGAGATGGACGACTGCCACGTGAACTTCGGCGACGAGGTTCGCTCGAATACGGCAAAAGAAATGGTGAAGCGGAAATGAATAAATGAACACAGAGACACAGAGGCACAAAGGTAATTATAAAGGAAATGAAAAAACTCTGTGCCTCCGTGTCTCTGTGTTCAACTAAAAAACTTAGAAACTCAAGAACTTAAAATGAAGCATACATTATCCTTCCTCATCCTGCTGTGCTGCACTCTTGTGTCGCAGGCCCAGCAGCCTACATTGGACCAAACGGGCAGCATCTACCATGCCTACCCCACGCCTACGGCAGCCTATACCCCCGTCCCCGATGGCTACGAGGCCTTCTACGTCAGCCACTACGGGCGACACGGGTCACGATGGCGGACGGCAGACGAGCACTATGAAGTGGTGGTCAATCTGTTCGACTCGCTCTACCAATGCAACGAACTGACGGCTTTGGGACAGGACGTGCGTCTGCGCCTGCACCAAGTGTGGGAAGACGCCCGTGGATGCAGCGGCAACATCACCCCCCTGGGCGAACGTCAACATCGACAGATTGCCGAACGGCTTTACCGGAATTATCCGCAGATATTCACCGACAGTGCCTACATCGACGCCCGCTCCTCCACGTCCTTGCGCTGTGCCCTCAGCATGAGCTACTTCACGGAACGCCTGAAGGAGCTGAACCCCACGCTGCAAGTCAGCCGTCGCGCATACAGCCGATACATGAGCTACATAGCCCACACCTCGGCCGAGGCAGAAGCATTCTGCTCCGAAAAGGCAGAGTGGCGAAAGGACTTCCGCGACTTCGAAGAAAGGAACATCCGTCCCGCACGGCTGATAAAATCGCTGTTTGTACACCCCGATGTGATAAAAGACCCCTCCGGACTGATGAGCGGCCTATACTGGATTGCCGCCGACATACAGAACACGGAGCTGAAGCTGACCTTCTACGACATCTTCGAGTACGAAGAGCTGGTAGGCATCTGGAAGACCATCAACGCCCGTATGTATGTGTGCAACGCTGCTGCTCCGCTGAACGGCGGCCTTATGCCCCGACAAGCCATCCCCCTCTTGAAGAACATCCTTGACAGTGCCGAAGAGGCTATCCATACAGGCAAGCCCGCCGCACACCTGCGCTTCGGGCACGACACACACCTCATCCGTCTGCTTGCCCTGCTGCAAGTGGAAGGCTGTTGCGGTGCCGAGTCCGACATGGAGAAGTTCCACTTGGCATGGCAGGACTATCACGTTGCCCCCATGGCAGGCAACCTGCAACTCATCTTCTTCAAGAACAAGCAAGGCAACATCCTCGTCAAGTTCCTCCTAAACGAAGAAGAAGTAAAGCTGCCCATACCGGGCGAAAGCGGGCCTTATTATAGCTGGAAGGCTGTTAGCAAGCGAATGAAAGAACTGATGGTGAGTGAGTAGCAGCTTGCATTTTTATCATCTATATATATCCCACTTGCGGCATCTATATGGCTGACGTGCGGCATCTATATGTCCAACGCGCGGGAAATATATATCCAACAAGTGGCATCTATATCGCCCAATTAATCTCCAACGGATTGTCCTGCATCTTCCATACCAAGGGAAGGGCAGGATAATCCAATATCCACATTTCTCCACCCTCGGCCTCATCGCGCACATGGATAAGGGGCATTCCCAAGACGGTACTTGAGGCATCTACGTAAGCATACCGGGTATTGTTATAAACAAATGAATGCTGCTCTTTCAGCTGACGATAGGCTGAACGAGAAAGGACGTATGCCGTTTCTTCGGACGGCAGCAAGACGTGCTTCCCATCCTCCGGCTGAAGGAAAGAAAGGCGAACGCCTTCGCGGACAGACTGAGGCGACATCGCATAACTTCCCGACTGCCAATGCAGGTTGCGTTCGATACCCCAATGCAAATAGAGCGTATCTTGCTTTTCGCGGAAAGACATCTGATACTTACGCGTCTGCCCGTGCAGCTTGAATACAAATAGAAGTGTGTCGGGCACGGCGACAGTCTGCGCCCGGCCAATGCCCGCAATGCTTGTCAGCAATAAGATGAATAATAACTTTTTCATAGACGTAAAATATTTATTTTAAGGAGTTAAAGGAGTTAAGGAGTTAGAAGGAGTTAAGCCGATAGACTTCTTCTGAAGAAATCCTTCTACGTTCGTCTGCGCCCTCTGCATAGTCTGCGTTCGCCTACGAAGACACCAACTCAATCTATCGGCTTTTAACTCCTAAGCCGCTTTAGCGGCGATAACTCCTTAACTCCCTCTAACTCCTCAAAAGTCTAAAAACTCCTTCGGTCTCTTCCCCATCTGCAATACCAGCTCCCCGCCCGCAACCAAGTCGGCATGACGCAACGTGGAGCGGGAATAGGGCTTGCCATTGAGCGTGACGGACTGTATGTAGCGGTTCTTCTCCGAGAGGCCGCGGGCAACAACACGGAACTGCTTGCCTCCCTTCAAATGGAAGACGGTTTCCTCCAACAGCGGGGTGTGGATGAGGTAGTAGTCCTGCCCGGCATTGGGATAGAGGCCCATCATGTGGAAGGCCAACCACGACGACATGGCACCCGAATCGTCGTTGCCCGGCAGTCCCGCAGGGCTGTCGTTGTAGTGGCGATGGATGATGTCGAGGATGCGGTCGCTGCTACGCCACGGCTTGCCAATCCAGTGGTAGAGGCAGGGCGTGAGAAACGAAGGCTCGTTGTTGACGTTGAAGAAACCTTGGTCGAAGAAGATGTCCAACCGTTTCTCGAAGGCTTCGGCGCCGCCACACAGCTCTATCAGCCCGGGCACATCGTGCGGAATGCTGAGCGAATACTCCCACGAGCTGGCCTCGTAGAAGAACATGCTCCACCACGGCGTGTACCAAGGGCCTTCGAAGGTAACGGGGGTATAGGTAAAGGTCGGTTTTTGCAAGCGAGAGTGACCGTAAGGCAGTTCGTCCAACCAACGTCCGTCCGCATCGCGAGGCATGATGAAGCCCCGGACACCGGAATGTTCGTAGTCGGCCCGCCAAAGGTTCTTCCAGTTGCCGGACTGCTTCAGGTAGTGCCGGTAAAGCTCCTCCTTGCCCAGCCCACGGGCCACGAGGGCGATGGCGTAGTCGCAATAGGAGTATTCCACAGTGCGGTTTCCGGCACGCGGTATGCCGTAGGGCACATACCCCAACTGCAAGTAAGGCATCAATCCACCACGGCCTTCCGCTTCGTGGCGGTCGCCGGGGCAGACGGTGGCATCCTTCAGCATGGCCTGCAAGCCCAGTTCGTAGTCTATCCCCTTCAGTCCCTTGACAAAGGCATCGGCTATGACGATTTCGGCATTCGAACCGCCTTGGGTGCGACCATTGGAGTTTCCGCTACGGGCATCGGGCATATAGCCGTCGCGCTTGTAGATGTTGATGAGCGAGCGCACAATGTCCACCTCGCGCCCTGGGTCTATCAAGGTGATGAGCGGAGACGATGTGCGGTAGGTGTCCCAAATGGCGTAGAAGTCATCATAATAAGGCTCGGGGTCGGTCCACAGAGGATTCTCGCCCGTGCGGTCCACCGGCATCAGCATGGTGTGGTAAAGGGCCGTGTAGAACATTCGCTTCTGCGCTTCGGGGGTACGGGGCGAGATTTCTATCTTGCCCAATAGGGCTTCCCACTGACCAAGCAAGGATTGATGCACCGCCTCGAAACTCCAGTGAGGAATATCGGTATGCGCGTTCACACGTGCCTTGGCGGAGCTGATGAAGGAGATGCCGACTTTGAGTTTGAGTTCTTGAGTTTTTAAGTTT
>JAUNJD010000023.1 GCA_030523205.1 Bacteroides sp. | reverse complement strand
GCCAAAGGGAGCAATCTTGTTTGGCTGAAAGGGTCAAAATTGCGTGGCTTTTCCACTACACATACACAAAGCCGCTATTTCCTCCACAAACTCAGTCTTTGGAGCTTTTACGGCACTCCTTTCGGGCAATCCTTTGTAAATCTGAATAAAAGACTGATAGTCTTTTTGGGTTACTTTTTTCATTTTCTCCAATTTATATGTTCTACAAACACGCTTTTTGGTTATATTTGTAATGTCATTTATTTAATTACGCAACAAACATAGACTATATATCCGGATATAACAAATTTTTTGGATATATTTTCTATTAAAAATATTTCATTTATATGCAACGATTTGATTTAAAGCGATTTAGAATTGATAGAAAACTTACTCAAAAGGAGTTAGCAGAGCTGTTAATGTGCAAACAGAACTATATTTCAAATATAGAAAACGGAATAAAACCAATTTCAAAAGAGAAATTGGATATATTGCAGTCTAAATTCGGTGATATTTCAAGATATTATTCGGATATATCACCAAAGCAAAATACGGTATTAAAAGAAGTCACTCCCGAAGATTTCATGTTTGCTGGTGCTGACGCTTTTTCAAGACAAGTCGTAAAGATGATGAATGACAAGCTGATTGCACCTTATGGAATATTAGTAGAAAAAGATAAGGAAATAGAACGGTTGAATAGATTGATAGGCAGATTGCAAAACGAAATAGAGGAACTTAAAAAGGGAAGTGCCCAAATGGAGAATCCTGCCGGATGTGCCAATGCCGTATAGTGTTTGGTTTAAAGCAAAGAAAGTATTGATATGGAAAAGTATTACAGAATGGTTATAGACCTCTACAAAGAAGCCCTTTTAATTAACCGGGTAAACCTTGATAGGGTATTAGATGCGCAAAGGGAAATATCCAACGCTATCACCACGGCTATAATCACCAATGAGCCTACAAGTGAATTGGAGTTGCTAAAATCCGATATAGAGAATTTGAAGAGCCATATATCGCAATGAATACCGTCATAAGCAAGCAAATAATGGAAAGATTCTATAGTGCGCTGGATGCCATTATAGCCATGAAGAAAATAAGAGGAGTAAATACATACTGTAGGCTCAACAACATAGATAGAAGAAATTTCATTGCGCAAAGAAAAGACTTGGAGCGTGGATGGTTTCAATTATCTTGGTTACATCCTATGGTTAAGGATTATGGAGTAAGTGCCAAATGGCTGCTTACTGGATTTGGAAGAATGTTTGAAGAACAAAAATAGCCCCATGCAAACATTATTAGTCTGCATGGGGCTATTTCTTACAAATATTCCATATCACAAATTAGCAAGCCATTTCTTGCCAGATTTTGTTCTTAGCCAAATCATAAATGCACCCGTCACGACTATTCCAACGGTAAAGATAGCTCCTAACATTTCCATATCATAAATTAGATAACCATCTTTTACCGCTTTTGGTTTTAAACCAAATTAAGATTCCAATGCCTATTACTGAGCATATAGAGAAAAACATAATCATAAAATCCATATTTCTATCTTTTTAAAATGTTATAACCTATAGAAGCAAATATATATGTCAGTAGCATTCCTGTTGCGAGCAACACCCCTTGTTTTATCTGAGGCTCATCAATTATCAGCGAAACGCCCCCAACTAAAGCCATAGCCGTAAATACAAGTTTAGCCAAGTCGTAGAAGAATTTTCCAAGCGTTTCCCTACTTGCTCTTTCTTTCTCCTTGACTTCTTTCTTAGCTTCTTGTTGTACGCTCCAATTACCCATATAAACTACTATTTTCTACAAAGGTACAAAATCCCCGCTTATTTGGAAACAAAAACCTATATATTTTTGATACGTCATTATAAATATAACACTGCAAGACTATTTTTATAACAAATAATACACTATATTTGCTGCTGAATTAAAATATCACTAAATAGCATTGGCTATTGTTGTAGGGATTAAGAAAACGACCAAATTGTCTGAGGGCTGTTAGGTGCTTGGTCGTACCTCTTAATCCTCGGAGTAATCCCACGCTTTCGTGTGTATTACAGTAGCTTGCTAAGTACAACCGTTAAATACACACCTTATGAGAACTTTACTAATGCTTTGCCTGATAGCTTTGATAACAGGATGTAGCAATGATGATGAGCCTAAAATCATGTCAGCCCTTAATGTGAATGAACTCGTTGGCTTCGTAGGGAAACCATCTGAACACGTCAAATCTAACTTTAAAAATGCCACTTTAGAAAATGAAAGCTCTTCACTTGGAAAAGTTACATTGAGATATGGCTTACTTACCGAAGAAAGCAATTATTCAATTACATTCAAAAGTGATGCAGATGGAATTATAAACCAAATAGACGTTTATGGTTCGCTTGATGGCGGTTATGATAAAGGGGTAGAAATCTATAAAGCCAATATGGATAAGATTGATTCTACTATTAACCACGAAACCTACCGTTCTCAATACAGTAGCGCATCAGCCGGGCTTATTGATTTTTCAGACCGTTCCGAATTTTGGGATTATGTTGCCAAAAACGGTGTGGGTACATCCATTTATGAGATTTGGTGGATAGAAAATACTGCCAAAGTGAAATTCACCATCGAATGCGAATACATAAGAGGAAACAATGCAATCTCTATTGAGATAGAAAAAAAGTCTTGGGAGTGACTTGTAAACTCGGAAAGATATTTATCAATAGGCGGTGCAATCAGCATCGCCTTTTTTGTTCTTCCCCCACACCCCTATTTCATATATTTACTCTTAATTAACTATATAATATTATATATTAGTATATATTATCCCTTATAACTTGCATAAAATTTTGCCTAAGCAAAAATAGGCTTGTAAATCACTGAACTATAACAGCTTACAAATTTTGCTTAGGCAAAACACGCTTATTTTTGGGTATATACTTCTTTTCTGTTACATCATCCAAAGATAGCTTGACATAATCCAATACCTTACGGTTGGCAGCATCTATGCTGTCCCACGATTTCGCAATATAAATATCCGTCACTCTCATATTTTCGTCCACGTGGTTAAGAGCTGTGTGAACGGTGTATTTATCTACTCCGGCTTCATTGCTTGCAATGGTTGCCCATGTATGCCGAGCTGCGTAAAACTCCAAATCATCTATTCCCAAATCATCACCAATCTTTTTCAAACCCTTGTTAATTGCAGCCGTAAAACTATCCACGCTTGAATACAGCTTGTAGAAATTAAAGACCCTTTGCCCGGTATGGTCTTTATATTTTTTCATAAGGGCTTTTAGTTCCGGCTCTATCCTCACAGATATTTCCGCTTTGTCGGCTCTCCGATTCTTTGTTTTTGTCCGTTGGTATGTAATTCGTCCTTTCTTCAAATCCGTACAAGTGTACAAATCTACCGCATTCATTCCGATTAGGCAGAAACTCAAAAGAAAGACATCCTTTGCGAGATTGTACCTGTTTGTCCCCGGTTGCATAATCAAAGAATAAGGCAGCTCCGAAAATTTACGAAGTAAATCCGTAGAAATAGCCCTTTTTCTTGTAACTGGAACTTTTGGAATTTCCACCCTCTTAAAAGGAGAATAGGGAATGCGTATCAGCCCGGCATCCTCATCGTTAAACTCTTTCTTTGCTCGGTTGTGTATGGCTCTTAGCTGGGATATATATAGGCTCTGTGCCCTTTCTCCGTGATTGGCTTCGGGTTTGGAACGTGCCGGATTCTCTTTTATCCACTTTATCCAATCATTGATAAACTTAACCGTGATTTCTTTTATGCTCACGCTATCCCTGCCAACAAAGCGTACAAGGTTGTTAATAGCTACTTGGTAAGAAAGCGCATTGCCTGTATGCCCGGTTTCCTTTAAGTGCAATATGTATTGACGGGCATAAGCCACTATATCCAAATCGAAGTGTTCCCCATTGTCGTTAGTGATTGCATCTACCACCTGCTCAACGGTCATGGATTTAAGCCGTTCCCCCATACGGTCACAAATGGAACGGTATTTCTTTATCATATCATCGGTGGCATCTATGTACTTTTGGTTTTTCAATTTGAAAGTCGTGCGTGTCAAATCATCCTTTGTCACGTAGTAAGTGGTCGGGATGTACTTTTTCCTCTTTTGGTGTATAACCCTTATCTTTATATTATATGTGCCGTCAGCCCTTTTTTGGTGAGCGTACACCTCTGCTTTGAATGTAGCCATAATCTTTGTAGAACTATAGTAGAACTTTTATCCGCAAATATACCTCTTTTTTGCTGTAAATGCTGTAAAAAAAGAAGTCCACCCCGTAATGGAATGGACTTGAAAAGTAGCTCCGAGGGGAATCGAACCCCTATCTAAAATTTAGGAAATTCTTGTTCTATCCGTTGAACTACAGAGCCTTATGTAATAGTTATCGTTATAACTTCCTTTTCTTATTTACTATAAATCTAAATTTTACTACCTTTGCCATTGTTTGGAAGAACATACGTTTAGGAAACTTCTATTCTATCCGTTGAACTACCAAGGCTTTGTGTCATTTTTATTTGTGGACATAATGACAGGAGAATTTTACGAAAAAACGTGAAATTTCTCTCTTTTACCTGCATAATGCCATCGATTTTGGGTGCAAAGATAGTGATTCTGCTGATTTTATTCAAAAAAGTTTTGTTAATCCAACAAACTTTCCGAAATTTGCGCATCAAGTAAGTAAAAGATTGTTTTTTCTAGTAAAAATGTAAGTAAATCGTAAGTTATGGCAGACGACATGATGGTTAAAGAACTGGAGCAAGTGGTAGTCCGCTTCTCCGGAGACTCCGGTGACGGTATGCAGCTCGCCGGCAACATCTTTTCAACAGTTTCGGCTACGGTGGGAAATGACATCAGTACATTCCCCGACTATCCGGCAGACATCCGTGCCCCGCAAGGCTCGCTTACCGGCGTTTCCGGATTCCAGGTACACATCGGTGCAGACAAGGTTTATACACCGGGTGACAAATGTGACGTATTGGTAGCAATGAATGCCGCCGCACTGAAGACGCAGTATAAGTTTGCCAAGTCAACGGCCTGCATCATCATCGACACCGATGCTTTCCAGAAATCGGACTTGGACAAAGCTGACTTCAAGACCAGCGACCCGATTGAGGAAATGGGCATCAAGCAGGACGTGATTGCAGCTCCCATCTCGAAGATGGTAAAGGACTGCCTCGCAGACACGGGCATGGACAACAAGTCCATCTTGAAGTGCCGCAATATGTTTGCAGTAGGATTGGTCTGCTGGTTGTTCAACCGCGACCTGAAGATTGCAGAAGACTTTATCCGCGAGAAATTCGGCAAGAAACCCGAAGTGGCAGAGGCCAACATCAAGGTGATTCGTGCCGGATACGACTACGGACACAATACACATGCCTCCGTGGCACATACCTATAAGATAGAAAGCAAGACCACCGTGCCGGGCAAGTACATGGACATCACGGGCAACAAGGCTACGGCTTACGGCTTCATCGCTGCTGCCGAGAAGGCCGGCCTGAAGCTGTTCCTCGGTTCGTACCCCATCACTCCCGCCACGGACGTATTGCACGAACTTTCCAAGCATAAATCATTGGGCGTAGTGACTGTGCAGTGCGAGGACGAAATCTCCGGCTGCGCTTCGGCCGTAGGTGCTTCCTTCGCCGGTGCATTGGCTGTGACCTCTACTTCCGGTCCGGGCATCTGCTTGAAGTCGGAAGCCATGAACCTGGCCGTCATCATGGAACTGCCGCTCGTGGTGCTCGACGTACAGCGTGGTGGTCCCGCTACGGGTCTGCCTACCAAGTCCGAGCAGACCGACCTGCTGCAAGTGCTCTTCGGACGTAACGGCGAAAGCCCCATGCCGGTGCTGGCCGCCACGTCGCCTACCGATTGCTTTGAGTGCGCTTATGCCGCCTCCAAGATGGCATTGGAGCACATGACCCCCGTGGTACTGCTCACCGATGCCTTCGTGGCCAACGGTTCGGGTGCATGGAAGCTGCCCAAGCTGGCCGACTATCCCGCCATCAATCCGCCGTACGTGCGTCCTGATATGCTGGGCACATGGGCTCCTTACCAGCGCGACCCGCAGACGGGTGTCCGCTACTGGGCCGTTCCCGGTACGGAAGGCTTCACGCACATCCTCGGTGGTCTGGAGAAGGACAACAAGACGGGTGCCATCTCCACCGACCCCGAAAACCACGACTTGATGACCCGCTTGCGTGCCGAGAAGATTGCGAAAATCGAAGTGCCCGACGTTGAGGTGCTGGGCGACGCAGACGATGCCGACCTGCTGATTGTAGGCTTCGGCGGTACTTACGGACACCTACATGCCGCCATGGACGAGCTTCGTGCTGCCGGCAAGAAGGTTGCTCTTGCTCACTTCAAATACATCAACCCGCTACCCAAGAACACATCCGAAGTGATGAAGCGCTACAAGAAGGTTGTAGTGGCCGAGCAGAACATGGGACAGTTTGCCTCCTTCCTCCGCATGAAGGTAGATGGCTTCGTGCCCTATCAGTTCAATCAGGTGAAGGGACAGCCGTTCTTGGTGAACGAACTGGTTCAGGCATTTGAAGAAATCATAAACAAATAAGGAGACAAGGGAACAAGTTAACAAGGGGAACGAGGAGTGAATATATTTAGGAGTTAAAGGAGTTATAGGAGTTAAAGGGAGTTAGAAGCCGATAGAGTTTCCTCCGTAATAATCCGTGTCATCCGTGCTTAAAAATAATTCTGCGTTCATCTGCGCCTTCTGCGTAGTCTGCGTTCTTGTAGCCTCGTTAACTTGTCAACTCGTCAACTAAAAAACTCACAACTAAAAAACTTACAATCATGAGCGAATATACAGCAAAAGACTATAAGAAAGGGCAACCCCGTTGGTGTCCGGGTTGCGGCGACCACTTCTTCCTCGCTTCTCTGCACAAGGCCATGGCCGAAATCGGCGTACCGCCTTACGACATTGCAGTAATCTCCGGTATCGGCTGCTCCAGCCGCTTGCCCCACTATATGAATACGTATGGCATGAACACCATCCACGGACGTGCCGCTGCCATTGCCACAGGATGCAAGGTGGCCAACCCCAAGCTGACCGTATGGCAGGTGAGTGGCGACGGCGACGGCTTGGCCATCGGTGGTAACCACTTCATCCACGCCAACCGACGCAACATCAACCTGAACATGATTCTGCTGAACAACCGCATCTACGGCTTGACCAAGGGACAGTATTCTCCCACGTCTCCGCGCGGATTCGTCAGCAAGTCGTCTCCCTACGGCACGGTGGAAGACCCGTTCCGTCCGGCCGAGCTTTGCTTCGGTGCACGCGGACACTTCTTTGCCCGTGCGGTGGCCACCGACGGCCCCGGCACAGTGGAGATTCTGAAGGCTGCCTACCAGCACAAGGGTGCCAGCGTATGCGAGATTTTGCAGAACTGCGTCATCTTCAACAACGGCACGCACGATGCCGTAGCCAAGAAGGAAGACCGCCTGAAGAACGCCATCTACCTGGAGCACGGCAAACCGATGCTGTTCGGCGAAAACAATGAATTCGGACTGATGCAGGAAGGCTTCGGACTGAAGGTTGTGAAGCTGGGCGAAAACGGCATCACCGAGAAGGACATCCTGGTGCACGATGCTCACTGCGAGGACAACACCCTGCAACTGAAGCTTGCCCTGATGGAAGGTCCCGATTTCCCCATCGCCCTCGGCGTGATTCGCGACGTAGAGGCTCCCACCTACGACGATGCTGTCTATCAGCAGATTGAAGAAGTCAGCAGCAAGAAGAAGTACCACAACTTCGAAGAGCTGTTGCTGACCAACGACACGTGGGAAGTGAAGTAAGGCCAAGGCTTTATTCTGAATGATACGAAGTCTCCCGACCGGAAGGTACGTCACCTTCTCGGTCGGGGGACTTTCTTTATGCGTTGGATTTGAGCCGACTAGGCGGGCTGCTGCGCATATATCTTCCGGCCGAGGGAAATATATGCCCGACGTGTCGGAAATATATGTCCAGCGTGCGGGTGATATAGCTCCGGCGTGCGGAATCTATATTCGCAACATTTTAGATGCGGCTAGTGAAGATTGTACCGGAAAAAATAGTAACTTTGCGAAAACGGTTATAAACATCAGTGTATGGAGATATATCACGGCAGCAATATGGCCATAGAGTGTCCGCAAGTGAAGGCGACCGGATTCTACAAGGATTTCGGTTTCGGTTTCTACTGCACCCTGCTGGAAAGGCAGGCGCAGCGGTGGGCGATGACCAAGCATCCGGCTCATGTGGTGAACGTATACGAGTTTCGGGCCGACGATGCGCTGAAGGTCCTTCGCTTCGAGACGATGACTGAAGCTTGGCTGGACTTCATCGTAGATTGTCGGCGTGGCATTCCGCACGATTACGACTTGGTGGAAGGCCCGATGGCCGACGACACCATTTGGGATTATGTCGAAGACTTTGTTGCCGGAAACATCACGCGCGAGGCGTTCTGGGTGTTGACCAAATTCAAGTACCCCACACATCAGATTACCTTCTGTACGGAGCGGGCACTGAGCGCATTGGCTTTCAAGCGAAGCTATACCTTATAAATTATAAACAAAACGGCTCCATGAAGAATATCTATTTCCCCGAAGAAGAAATCAGCAAAGACGACCTCTACTTCGTATGCAGCATGATAGAGCGGACTGCCCGTAAAATAAATCAGCCCAACCGCTATGTGGTGGAGCGGATGGGCAAAAGAGGGCTGGTGGACAAACTGTCGGTAGCCAACGTGCTGCACAGCGAGAACCCCGAAGCCGTGGCACAGCAGTGGATAGAGGAATATGGGCTGGAATGCGGAGGTTTCGACGTGTCGCAGGTGAACCCGGACTTGGCTGCACGCATACCTACCGTCCTGCAAATGGGGAAAGTCTATGCCCGCCTCGTTCTCTCTACCCTGACGCACGAAGAAGATTATGCAGACGGCATCCTGCGCATCTATCACAGCCCCATCTGCCGGACGATAGACAACTACAACAGCAGCGCTTACTACGAGCCCTCCTACTTCATCACCCGCGCCTATTATCAAGGCAACTTCAATTGAATCTGTCCGGAGAACTAAGAACACTCTTGCAAAAAGATATTTCTTAGGCACGGATTTTCATGGAAATAACTTTCAAAACAGTGCTTATCCGTGTAATCCGTGCCTAAAAGAAAGCATATCCCGATTTCTCAGACAGTCTCCCTCCCGATTACTCTTACAGCTTCCCCCCGTACGCCAAGTCGCCCGCGTCGCCCAGTCCGGGCACGATGTACGAGTGGTCGTTCAAGTCGGGGTCGATGGCGGCGCACCACAGGGTCACTTCGTCGCCGGGGAAGAGGCGTTGCAGGTGTTCCACTCCCCGTTGGCTGGCAATGACGCAGGCTATCTGTAGCTTGGCAGGCGTGCCTTTCGTCAGGAAGCCCTTCCACGCCAGCTCCATGCTCTCGCCCGTGGCCAGCATCGGATCTACCAGAATCAAGGTCTTGCCCGTGAGGTCGGGCGAGGCGATGTACTCCACGTGCACATCCACCGTGCGACATTCCCTATCCTTATAATAGCGGTAAGCCGAGACGAAGGCATTGCCCGCGCGGTCGAACATATTGAGGAAGCCCGCATGAAGCGGTAGCCCGGCACGGAACACGGTGCCAATCACCACGTCGTCGTCGTGTGTGCTCACGGGCGACACGCCCAGCGGCGTCTGCACCTGCTTCACCGAATAGGTCAGTTCCTTACTCATCTCGTAGGCCATCACTTCGCCGATGCGCTCGATGTTGCGGCGGAAGCGCATACGGTCGCCTTGCATCGCCACGTCGCGAATCTCGGCAATAAACTGATTCAAGACGGAATTGCTTTCCGCCAGATTAATAATCTTCATAAGAATTCTGAATTATGAGTTATTTATGTTCTCCTTGTTCTTTTTCAACTAAACATTTTCTTGTAGTCTTGTTGACTTGTCTCTTGTCAACTGATTGTGTTAAGGCTTGCTCAAATTAAGTGAACAACACTGCAAAGGAAAAGAAAATTAAATCAATTTGCAACATTCAGTTTGCAGATATTGTTATCGTTGTATAAAAGAATCGTGATTAAAGAAAAATTTCTCCAATTGGCATTTTCTTTCCGAAGAAAATCGTACTTTTGTAGGCGAAAAACAAGGGGCTTGTCGAGAATCACTCTGAAAGCGAAGACGTTCACCGGTTTTTCCCTCCCTTGTTCAGTTGAAGGTAAGAGTTTTAGGTAAGAAGAAAACAATAAAGTAATAAACCAAAATACCAAATTTTAAAATCTTAAAAAGAAATGGCAAATTTAGATTTAAGTAAGTACGGTATCAAAGACGTGAAGGAAGTTGTTTACAATCCGTCTTATGATGTATTGTTCGCTGAAGAGACCAAAGCTGGTCTGGAAGGCTTCGAAAAAGGTCAGGTAACTGAACTGGGTGCTGTGAACGTAATGACTGGCGTTTACACCGGACGTTCGCCTAAAGATAAATTCCTCGTATTGGACGAAACTAGCAAGGACACTGTATGGTGGACTTCTGACGAATACAAGAACGACAACAAGCCCGTTACTCCCGAAGCTTGGAAGGCTCTGAAGGAGCTGGCTGCACAGGAGCTGTCCGGCAAGAAGCTGTACGTTGTTGACGGTTACTGCGGTGCCAACAAGGCTACTTGCCTGAAGGTACGTTTCATCGTTGAGGTTGCATGGCAGGCTCACTTCGTAACCAATATGTTCATCCGTCCTTCGCAGGAAGAACTGGCTGACTTCGAACCCGACTTCATCGTTTACAACGCTTCCAAGGCTAAAGTTGAAAACTACAAGGAACTGGGTCTGAACTCTGAAACTGCTGTTGTATTCAACCTGACTACAAAGGAACAAGTTATCCTGAACACTTGGTACGGTGGCGAAATGAAGAAGGGTATGTTCTCCATGATGAACTACTTCAACCCGCTCCGCGGCATCGCTTCCATGCACTGCTCTGCCAACACCAACATGGAAGGCACTGACTCTGCCATCTTCTTCGGTCTGTCCGGTACAGGTAAGACTACATTGTCCACCGACCCGAAGCGTAAGCTGATTGGTGACGACGAACACGGATGGGACGACGAAGGCGTATTCAACTACGAAGGTGGTTGCTATGCTAAGGTTATCAACCTCGACAAGGAAAGCGAACCCGACATCTACAACGCTATCCGTCGCGACGCCCTGCTGGAGAACGTAACAGTTGCAGAAGACGGCAAGATTAACTTCGCTGACAAGAGCGTAACCGAGAACACTCGTGTTTCTTATCCTATCTATCACATCGAGAACATCGTTAAGCCGGTTTCTAAGGGTCCTCACGCACATCAGGTTATCTTCCTGTCTGCTGATGCCTTCGGTGTATTGCCCCCGGTATCTATCCTGAACCCCGATCAGGCTCAATACTACTTCCTGTCTGGTTTCACCGCTAAGCTGGCCGGTACAGAACGTGGTATCACTGAACCGACTCCGACATTCTCTGCTTGCTTCGGCGCAGCCTTCTTGAGCTTGCACCCGACTAAGTATGCTGAAGAGCTGGTTAAGAAGATGAACAAGGTTGGCGCTAAGGCTTACTTGGTGAACACCGGTTGGAACGGTACAGGCAAGCGTATCTCTATCCGCGACACTCGTGGTATCATCGACGCCATCCTGGACGGTTCTATCGACAAGGCTCCGACGAAGGTTATCCCGTACTTCGACTTCGTAGTTCCTACCGAATTGCCGGGTGTTGATCCGAAGATTCTTGACCCGCGCGACACTTACGCTGAAGCTGCTCAGTGGGAAGAGAAAGCTAAGGACTTGGCTGCTCGCTTCATTAAGAACTTCGCTAAGTTCACTGGCAACGAAGCAGGTAAGGCATTGGTTGCTGCCGGCCCGAAGCTCTAATCAAGACGACTCCTTGATAAATTATGATATGAAGAGGGTGTATCAAAACTCCCTTTTTGAGAAAATTACCCCTGTTACAGCTATCTGTGGCAGGGGTAAATCTTTATATTTAGGCATTATGATACACCCCCTTTCTGCGTTAAATCAGAAAAAAACAAAAAAAGCCCGAGGCTTGACAGCGGTTCTTGAAATATTTCATTAGCTTTGTTTCCAACAATTTATATTCAAATGAAAATGCTTATGAAGAAGATTATCCTGCTGGCTCTGCTAGCCATCTGCACGCTGGGATTCCAGTCCTGCCAATCCAAACACAGTCGCATAGACGACCTGAAAGACTTTGTGGAAGAAATCACCGAGAACGGTGCCGACTACACCCAAGACCAATGGGAAAAGGCCAACGAGAAGTTCAGCGAACTGCTCGATAAAATCAACTCCTACGACGACCTCAGCCAAGAAGAGATAGAAGAAGTGGCCAAGCTGCAAGGCCAGTATGCCGCCACCGCCTTCAAGAACAGCGGAAAGAACATCATGGAAAAGATGAAGAAAGCCGGTGCTGCCGTTGAAGGCTTCCTCGACGGAGTAGGGGAGGAACTGAAGAAGGACGAATGATTTTTTAACTCCCTCCTAACTCCTTCTAACTCCTCAAAAACTTAATAACTAAAGAACTCATCAACTCAAAAACTCAAAACAATATGAAACTATTAAAAGGAATTGTAGGCGGCCTCTGCCTGTGCGCCGTCGTAGGATGCACCGCACCCGCTTCGCAAAAGGAAAACACGGCAGCCGGTGAAACGACAGTAAATCCGTCGGAAGTAGTCATCAAGACCATCATGGAGCGTCGCAGCATCCGCAAGTACAAGGACCAACCCGTAGAGCGCGAAAAGTTGCAGCAAGTAGTAGAATGTGGCATCAACGCCCCCAGCGGCATGAACAAGCAGCCGTGGCAAGTGCGCGTGGTAGATAACGCCGACTACATCAACGGCATCACCGAAGCCTTCAAGAAGGTCAACGCCAAGATGGCCGAAGATCCGAGCTTCAAGAATATGTTCCGCAACGCCCCCGCTGTCATCTTCATCGCCTCTCCCAAGGACGGAAGCGGTCAGCTGGACTGCGGTCTGCTGGGCGAGAACATGATTCTGGCTGCACAGTCGATGGGCCTCGGCACCTGCTGCCTCGGTGGTCCCATCCGCTTCATGAAGGATGACGCAAGCGCCAAGCCCTACTTGGACAAGCTGAACCTGCCCGAAGACTACGAACTGCTCTACGCCATTGCCATCGGCTATCCCGACGAAGCACCGGATGCCAAGCCGAGAGATGCCGCCAAGGTGCAGTTTATCGACTGAAAGAAGAGCATAAAAACTACTTAGTGGTAGTTGGCTAATTACTTAGTAGTAGTTAGTCAATTACCTAGTAGTAATGAAGAAACTACTTATAGGTAATCCGGAGGGATGCTTATAAGTAGTTTTATTTTTTAAGTCCGGTCAAATCAAACTTATATTCTTTTTCTTCTATCTGAATTTGCCGGAAGAAGGTTATCAGATAGATACAAAGTTTCAACATTTAGCTTGAAAACAAGCACATAACACTCTGAAATTACACTTTTCCAAGGTAATTTCGTACTATATATTACACTTTTCCAATGCAAAACAGACGCAAAAATTACATTTTTCCAAGAATGGGACACACCTTTTACGCCTCCTCCCCCCAAATAATGAAGCACTTTTCTTTTGCTTATACATATTTTTCCATACATTTGCAAAGGAAGGAAGAACGGCTGTTGCCGAATTCACTTCCCATCCAATATGTTTAATCTTATAAAAAAACAGATAAAGAACAGACAGATAAGTAAATAGAAAACATATAACGAAGCATTAGCTATTATTTCGCGTTCAAAAAGAAAAAGCCTGAGAAACTGATTTCTTTCAAATCGGAAATAATTCGTTCACGGAGTTGTCTTTAGTGGGACAGGTCTGCTTCAACTTGCATATCGGTTATTGCTTGCACCCCATAAGGTGTAGGCATATTCCAGCAAGTTGGGCGGGTTTGTTTCTCAGGCTTCCCGTGAACGCGAATGGAAAGGTCTGCACCTTTCTTACGTCCGGTTGTATAAGTGTGATTGGTAGTGAAATGCTCACTAACCCATCAACTTATGGCCGGAAACAAAAATTTGCAGAATGCCAACAAGGCAAAGAAGGACGAGTTTTATACCCAGCTCGTCGACATTGAGAACGAACTGCGTCATTACAAAGAGCACTTCCGAGGGAAGACTGTGCTTTGCAATTGCGATGACCCGCGGGTAAGCAACTTCTTTCATTACTTCGCTTACAGCTTCGAGCAACTGGGGCTCAAGAAGCTGATTACTACTTGCTACAAGAATCAAGACATGAACCTGTTCAGTCAGAACAAGTCCGAGAAAGCCGTCTATCTGGAGTACGAGGGCGACAAGAACGGAAACCGCATCCCCGACATCGAAGAAATAGGTATCAAAGAACTGAAGGGAGACGGAGATTTCCGTAGCGCAGAATGCATAGAACTGCTGAAGCAAGCGGATATTGTGGTGACGAATCCGCCGTTCTCACTGTTCCGTGAATATGTGGCACAGCTCATGAAGTACGATAAAAAGTTCTTGATTATCGGCAATCAAAATGCTATCACGTACAAAGAAATCTTTTCGCTTATTAAAGAGAATAAGATGTGGCTGGGAACAAAATCCGGTGATATGTCCTTCAGAGTTCCTGAATATTACGAAGCAAGGAATACTAGATATTGGGTGGATGAAAACAACAATAAATGGAGAAGTTTAGGTAATATTTGTTGGTACACAAATTTAGACCACAACAAGCGTCACGAAGAATTAATTCTCTATAAAAAATATACTCCCGAAGAATATCCAAAGTATGACAACTATGATGCAATTAATGTGGATAAGACTTCGGATATCCCCATGGATTATGACGGAGTGATGGGGGTGCCGATTACGTTTTTGGATAAGTATAATCCGGGACAATTTGAGTTAGTCGGCATTGACAGATATGTGGAGGATAATCCCAACTTTGGACATAGATTCAAGATAAAAGGGAAAGAAACCTATGCTCGAATATTAATCAAACGCAAATAACCCTATGAACATCTCTCTCCATGAAATCACCGTCCGCGAATTGACCGCAGGCTATGCGGACAACAATGAAAACGGCGTAGTAGGCTACGGCGGAAAACTCGACATTCGCCCGCCCTATCAGCGCGAGTTTATCTACAAAGAAGCTCAGCGCAATGCCGTCATCGACACCATACTGAAAGGCTTCCCGCTCAACGTCATGTATTGGGCCAAGCGCGACGACGGCACCTTTGAAGTGATTGACGGGCAGCAACGCACCATCTCCATCTGCCAGTACGTGCAAGGCGACTATTCCATCGATGTGGAAGGAGACAAACTCAAATTCTTCAACTTCAGGAGCGATGTTCAGCAGCGCATACTCGACTATAAACTGACCGTCTATTTCTGCGAAGGCAGCGATACGGAGAAGCTATCGTGGTTCCGCACCATCAACATTGCCGGAGAGAAGCTGACCGACCAAGAACTGCGTAATGCCGTCTATTCCGGCAGTTGGGTCACCGATGCCAAGCGATATTTCAGCAAACCAGGTTGCGCCGCTTACAAGATAGGCAGCGACTATCTGACCGGAACGCCCATCCGTCAGGATTATTTGGAGACAGCCATCGACTGGATATCAAAGGGGGAAATCAAGGAATACATGGCCTGCCATCAGCACGACCCGAATGCCGCCCGGCTGTGGCAATACTTCCAAAGCGTCATTACGTGGGTAAGCACCACCTTTCCCAAGAAACGTTCCAACATGATGAAAGGCATAGCTTGGGGACCGCTATACGACGAGTTCAAGGACAAGATTCTCGATGCCGCCCGGCTGGAAGAGGAGATAAAGCGCCTTATTCTCGACGACGACGTAACAGCCAAGAAAGGCATCTATCCCTACGTGTTGACCCGAAAGGAGAAGTACCTCTCCATCCGTGCCTTCTCCGACCAACAGAAGATAGAAGCCTACGAACGCCAGCAAGGCATCTGCCCGCACTGCCACAACCACTTTGAACTGAACGAAATGGAAGGCGACCACATCAAACCGTGGCACGCAGGCGGCAAGACGACATCGGACAACTGTCAGATGCTGTGCAGGGAGTGTAATAGGAGGAAGTCGGGGAAGTAGAAAAAGGACTAAGTTATATCAGCCAACAACCGCACTGCCTTCACAAAAGCTTCGGCACGGGGCTGAAGGTATTCGACCAATGAAGCATCACAATAGGCAAAATCCTCATAGTCACTACTATGACGCTTGTCGAATAAATTGCTGTATGTAGCCCCATGCTGCATATCAAGCAGACCTGTACGGATAAAGTGGTAAGATAGCATAGTCTTTACTCCGGTGTGCGTACCAGCCTCAATTCCCTTGGCAACAAGCAAGCCTGTAGCAGCATAAAAGCAAGCATAATAGAGTCGGTTGACGGCTGCATTGAAGAAACCGCCATTGCGCATATATTCCGCTTCCTTCAGTGTTTGTTCTGCCCTTTCAAAGCGATAAAGTGCCAATGCTTTTCGATGTTCGTCTGTTAATTGCTGCTTCATAAGGCCACTCCTTCATTCATTACATTGATAGAGAACGGAGTCTGAAAGGGACGGTTCTCCCATTGCCGCTTCGATAAAATCATGGGACTGATGACAACGCCTGTATCGACCTCAACTTCATAAAGCCGAGTGGTGATTTCCATTTCACGTTCAGGAGCTACATGAGGTTCTTTCAGCAGAATCAGCAGGTCAATGTCACTGTTCGGCTTGGCATCTCCGCGGGCTTCCGAGCCGTAGAGAATAGTCTGTGCATCGGGGGCTACACTACGCATCACTTCCGCAATGCGGTTTACGATTTGAGAACGTTTCATGGTTGCTCCTTTCTTTTATTTTGCATAGATAAAGTATTCACTTTTGAAGTCATCGATTTCTTGAAGTCCCTTATTTGTTGCAACTTCTGTTCCCGCGAGTAGGGATGCAATGACATGACACGAACCTCCCGCTGAGCAGCCATGCTGTTCTTGCGGTGAAAATCGTTTAGATACAAGCCGTCGTCAGATGAGTTGTTCATACTAACAATATAAAGTTTCGCACAAACTTACGCAAAAAAAATGATATTTGCGTAAGTTCCGGTGAAATTACGAAATAAGGCCACCCTCCGGAAGCATCTGCCTTCCTTGGGTAGCCTTGTTATTTAAATATCCTTTTAGTTTTCCGACAGTCTCTTGAGGAGTGTCATCAGTTCTTATTCGCCCGCTTCCGCTCCGTCTCGTCCAAAATCACCTTGCGCATACGCATGGACTTCGGGGTGACTTCCACGTACTCATCTTCCTTGATGTACTCCAGCGCCTCTTCCAGCGAGAACTGTACAGGAGGAATCAGGCGGGCCTTTTCGTCGGAGCCGCTGGCACGCATGTTGGTCAGCTTCTTCGACTTGGTGACGTTCACCACGAGGTCGTTCTCGTGCGAATGCTCACCCACTACCTGTCCGGCATATACTTCGTCTTGCGGGAAGATGAAGAATCTGCCGCGGTCCTGCAACTTGTCGATGGCGTAGGCAAAGGCCGTGCCGCTCTCCATGGCTATCATGGAGCCGTTGGTGCGGCGTTCTATCTCGCCCTTGTAGGGTTGGTATTCCTTGAAGCGGTGGGCCATGATGGCTTCGCCGGCGGAGGCGGTCAGCACGTTGGTGCGCAGACCGATGATGCCGCGCGAGGGCATATCGAACTCCAGGTTCACGCGGTCGCCTGCGCTCTCCATCTTCACCATCTCACCCTTGCGGCGGGTCACCATGTCAATCATCTTGCTGGCAAATTCTTCGGGCACGTTGATGGTCAGCTCCTCGATGGGTTCGCAACGCACACCGTCAATCTCCTTGAAGATGACCTGCGGCTGGCCTACCTGCAATTCGTAGCCCTCGCGGCGCATGGTCTCAATCAGCACGGAGAGGTGGAGCACGCCACGGCCGGAGACAATCCATTTGCCGTCTTCCTCACTCTTGCGCACGCGCAGGGCGAGGTTCTTGTCCAGCTCCTTCATCAAGCGGTCGTGGATGTGGCGCGAAGTAACAAACTTGCCTTCCTTGCCGAAGAACGGAGAGTCGTTGATGGCGAAGAGCATACTCATCGTAGGTTCGTCGATGGCGATGGGGGGCAGTGCCTCGGGATTCTCGTAGTCGCAGATGGTGTCGCCGATTTCGAATCCTTCGATGCCCACCAATGCGCAGATGTCGCCCGAAGATACTTCCTGTACCTTGACGCGGCCCATGCCTTCGAATGTATGCAGTTCCTTGATTTTCGACTTGATGATGCTGCCGTCACGCTTGGCCAGCGACACGTTCATGCCTTCCTTCAGCGTGCCGCGGTGTACGCGACCCACGGCGATACGGCCTGTGTAAGATGAGTAGTCCAGCGAAGTCACCAACATCTGCGGCGTACCCTCCAGTTGTTCGGGGGCAGGGATGTTCTCCAAGATGCAGTCCAGCAGGGCGTAGATGTTGTCGGTGGGCTTCTGCCAGTCGGTGCTCATCCAGCCGTTCTTGGCCGAGCCGTAGATGACGGGGAAGTCCAGCTGGTCTTCGGTGGCGTTGAGGCTGAACATGAGGTCGAATACCATCTCATATACCTCCTCGGGGCGGCAGTTCGGTTTGTCCACCTTGTTCACTACCACGATGGGTTTCAGGCCTATCTGCAAAGCCTTTTGCAGCACGAAGCGGGTCTGCGGCATGGGACCCTCGAAGGCGTCAACCAGCAGGATGCAGCCGTCGGCCATGTTCAGCACACGTTCCACTTCGCCTCCAAAGTCGCTGTGTCCCGGAGTATCAATAATGTTAATCTTGGTGTCTTTGTAGTTGATGGATACGTTCTTCGAGAGAATCGTTATGCCTCGTTCGCGTTCCAAGTCGTTGTTATCCAGCATTAATTCACCTGTGCTCTGATTGCTGCGGAAGAGGTTTCCGGCCAGCAGCATCTTGTCAACGAGCGTCGTCTTCCCATGGTCCACATGGGCAATGATTGCAATGTTCCTAATGTTTTGCATACAAATACCTATTATTTGGGGGGCAAAGTTAGCTCTTTTTCAGTAAATAACGTATATGATTTCGGCATAATTGCATTTCTACGGCATTTTTATTCGTAAAAATCGGCGGAAACTATTGCGGTATAAAAGATTATGCCTATCTTTGCAGCCCCGAAAGGGATATTTATTTAACTTTTTAATTAAACATTATGTATTTAGACGCTGCTAAAAAGCAAGAAATCTTCAGCAAGTACGGAAAGTCTAACACTGATACCGGCTCCGTAGAGTCCCAAGTAGCATTGTTTTCCTACCGTATTGCCCGTCTGACTGAGCACATGAAGCTCAACAGAAAAGATTATAGCACTGAAAGAGCTTTGACCATGTTGGTAGGTAAACGTCGCGCTCTGCTGACTTACCTGAAGGACCGTGACATCAACCGTTACCGTGCCATCGTCAAAGAACTCGGCTTGCGTAAGTAATCCGTATTACTTGCGGCAAAACCATTAAAGGAAGGAGGACTTCGGAAAGAAGCCCTCCTTTTTTTATGTCCCGCCGTTGTCCCTCAGGGCGGCGCGGGATGCCCGTCGTGCGGGCACTATATGGCTGACGCGACAGCGCTATATCGTCCACGCGACGGAAATATATATCCGACGCGCGGACGATATATGCCCCGCAAGTGGCATCTATATGCGCGTCATTTCCGGATTTTGTACCCCGCCACGCCGTAGTATAGGATGAACAGGAAGCACGGCAAGCACAGCCAGTAGGCCTGCTGCGGACTGGCGACGTCCTTCAGCCAGCCATACAGGGTGGGGATGACGGCGCCGCCGAACATGGCCATGATGAGCAGCGATGAGCCTGCCTTGGTGAACTTGCCCAGGTCGGCCATGGCCAGCGGCCACAGGGCGGGCCACATCAGCGAGCAGCCCAGCGCCATGAACGAGACGAAGTAGATGGAGATGTCGGCAGGCGTGAGCACCACCAGCAGCGAACCGGCGATGGCCAGGCAGGAACATATCTTCAGGGCAGCAGCTTGGCTGAGGTAGCGCGGGATGAAGATGATGCCGCAGAGGTAGCCGATGACGATGCCTATGGGCGCTATCCACGCATAGTTGGCGGCTCCTTCCAGCCCCAGCGAATTGGCGTAGTCCACCAGCGTGCCCAGCGACACGGTCTCCACACCCACGTAGAAGAACAGTGCCAGACAGCCCAGCAGCAGGTGGGGGAACTGGAAGACGGACGTCTTCGTGGCGGCGTAGCTGCACGCCTCGCCATCGCCCGCCTCGTCCTCGCCGGCAGCCTTCACCTCGGGCAGCGGGGCGAAGAAGGCCATGATGCCCAGTGCCACGAAGGCGCAGATGATGATGACGAAAGGCTTGTCGAGGTCTTCGATGCCTATCAGGTGGACATCCTTGCCCAGCAGCCACACCACGAATATCGAGGGGATGGGCCACGCCAGCTTGTTGCAGATGCCCATGATGCTGATGCGCTTGGCGGCACTCTCCAGCGGACCCAGGATGGTGATGTAGGGATTGACCGATGCCTGCAAGTAGGCATTGGCACCGCCGCTGATGAAGGAGGCCAGCAGGAAGAGCGGGAAACTCTTTTGGTTGGCCGAGAGGATGAACAGGTAGAAGGCCACGGCGAAGATGAAGAACGACAGCGACATGGTGCGCTTGTAGCCGATGGCTTTGATGGTAAGCCCCGCCGGATAGCCGAATATCAGGAAGGGGATGAAGGTGGCCGCGATGATGAGGTACGAGGCGGCGTTGGAGATGCCCAGCGACCCTTGCAGCACGGGCACCAGCAGCGAGTTGATGCCCAGGGCAAAGCCGAGTGAGAAGAACATGATGCCGATGAATGTCAGCGGCAAGGCGAAGTTTTTGCGTTCAGCGTTCATAACAGT
The DNA here is from genome assembly GCA_030523205.1 of Bacteroides sp. Taxonomy (GTDB): domain Bacteria; phylum Bacteroidota; class Bacteroidia; order Bacteroidales; family Bacteroidaceae; genus Bacteroides. The sequence continues at coordinate 5,194 of JAUNJD010000023.1, read as the reverse complement.
ACGTTTTTTAAGTTATTAAATTGATTCACGGGGGTGATGAATGGCAGAGGCCGTGGTCGGGAAGTCGCTTTAGCGTCACCTTGCACGGACATTTGCCTTTTCGGGCGACAAAGGTATATAAAAAACGAATAAAATGTTTCTTTTTGTCTGTTTTGAATTAGTCCCCGATTGCGCCTTTTCGACCATCCGAAGTCCCATTTTTCGCCTATCGGGACAGAAAAATCAAAAGATATGCTAAAGAAATGACGGATAATGGCTTTCGTGTCAAATGTTTCACTAATTTTACGCCAATTTCATAAAACTGAAAGGAGATATTTGTTAGAATGAGCATTTGATGCATCGTTCTATGCCGAAAACACGACGAAAGCTTTGCGCAGAAAGGCAACCCGACAAGTGTGCGGTGTGTGCCCTCTCTTTTCCCTTCCATAAGCTCCCCTGCGGGGGCAGGCGGGATCCAATGGTTTGCTCTGTATTCGGCAGGACGGTGGTCAATAGTTCCCATGCTTTGATAATCTTTAGATGGTAGAACCGCTTCTTTGGGGAACTGAGTGGCACAGAAATTAGTATAATGAGAGTATTAAAAATTTGCTTGGTTGTAGTGTGTTTGGCAACGGCGCTTGTGTGCAATGCGCAGTCAGGTTACAAAGGAAGTGTAGAAGTAGGTACCGACCTCAGCTTCGATACGAGTACCAGCTTTAAGAGAAGAAACAATACGGCATCTTTTGCCATAGCCACCGTTCACGGCTATCAGTTCAACAGCCACTTCTTCGTGGGTGTGGGCGTGGAGTACAATGCCAATCAGACCAGCTACCTGCCCATCTTCGGTGATGCCCGCCTGAGCCTCACGATGGGCGAATGGCATCCGTTCCTCGACATCCGCATCGGTGGTGAAGCGCTGGACGACGAGACACAGGGCGCTTACTTCAATCCCTCCATCGGTGTGCTCCGTCCGCTGAACGACCAGTTGGGCATCTATGCTTCGCTGGGTTACACCAACATGGCCGGTGCCAAGTACAAGAGCAGCAAGTGGCAGAACTGCGCCGCCATGACGATTCGCGTAGGTATCCAGTTCTAACCAACCCCTATCATCTGACACGTGCTGACCGACGACACCGTCCGCTTCATCCGTGAGCACCGCCGCGACGACGTACGCACGCTGGCCTTGCAGGCTCGCAAGTACCCCGGCGTAGACATGGCCGCGGCCCTCACCCAGATAGCAGGTCGGCAGGCAGCCGAAGAAAAAATTCCCACATGGGCCGGAGTGGAGGGTATTCTGTACCCTCCACACCTGTCTATGGAGCAATGCTCCTCCGAGGCCACAGCCCGCTACAAGGCCGACATCGTATCCCGTCTGCCACGGCTCGACAGCTTTGCCGACCTCACCGGAGGTTTCGGCATCGACTGCTCTTTCATGGCCCGTTCCTTCCGCCAAGCCACTTGCGTAGAGCGTCAGCCGGTGCTCTGCGAAACTGCTTCCCACAACTTCCCCCTCTTGGGATTAGGCTACATCCGCGTCTGCAACGCCGACTGCCTGCACCACCTGCAAGCCATGTCGCCCGTCGATTGCCTCTTCATCGACCCTGCCCGTCGCGACGGCCGTGGTGGCAAGACCGTCGCCATAGCCGACTGCGAACCCGACGTGTCGCAACTGGAGGACCTGCTGACGCAGAAGTCCGCCTACACCTTGGTCAAACTCTCGCCCATGCTCGACCTCACCTTGGCCCTGAACGACCTGAAGCACGTGCGCGAGGCACACATCGTTTCCGTGGCGGGCGAGTGCAAGGAATTGTTGCTCCTGCTGGGGCACGGCGCTCCCCTTGCGCCCGACGACGTACCCATCCGTTGCGTCAACCTCCTCCCTCATGCGCCCATGCAGCAGCTCACCTTTACCCGCAGGCAGGAGCGCGAGAGCGACTGCCGCTTTGCCCCCGTCGTGCGTGCCTACCTCTACGAGCCCAACGCCTCGGTGCTGAAGGCCGGTGCCTTCCGCAGCATCGCCCATATATATAAGGTAGAGAAGCTGCACCCCAACAGCCACCTCTATACCTCCGACCACCTGCTGCCCGACTTCCCCGGTCGTAAGTTCCGCGTCGCCGCCACCTGCGGCTTCGGCAAGAAGGAAGTCAAGGACCTGCTGGCCGACACGAAACGCGCCAACCTCACCGTGCGCAACTTCCCCTCCACCGTGGCCGACCTCCGCCGCCGACTGAAGCTCGCCGAAGGCGGCGACACCTATCTCTTTGCCACTACGCTGGCTGATGAGAGGAGGGTGATGGTGATTTCGGAGCACCTGTAACGTCGTTGTAACCCCTTTGTTATTTGTTTTTCAACTTTTTGCAAACTCCACGTAACGTCGTACCTCTACTTTTGCGAAAAATTATTAACAGATAATAACTACTTATGAAACAGATTTTCAGAGCATTTTTATTTCTGATTTTGTTTGCATCGGCAAGCAACGCAATGATGGCAGACGAAAAGGCAAATGTGGTTAGGCAAGGTACGGTGCGCGGACGCATCGTCGATGCTTCCAAACAAACCCTGCCGGGTGCCTCTATCTACATTGAGAAGCTGCACGCAGGCGTGACGAGCGACGTCAACGGCTTCTACACATTCACAAACTTGGACCCCGGAACTTATACCGTAAAGGTGAGCTACGTGGGTTACTCACCCGTAGAACTTAAGATTACCATCCCCGAAGGAAAGACATTGGAGAAAGACGTCGTTCTGCAAGAAGGCGTCGAACTGCAAGAGGTTGTGGTAGGTGGTGCTTTCCAAGGCCAACGCCGCGCCATCAACTCGCAGAAGAGCAACTTCGGTATCACCAACGTGGTGAGTGCCGACCAAGTGGGCAAATTCCCCGACTCTAACATCGGTGATGCCTTGAAGCGCATTTCGGGTATCAACGTGCAATACGACCAAGGCGAAGCACGCTTCGGACAGGTGCGTGGCACCAGTGCCGACCTTAGCTCCGTCACCATCAACGGCAACCGTATCCCCTCGGCCGAAGGCGACACGCGCAACGTGCAGCTCGACTTGATTCCCGCCGACATGGTGCAGACCATCGAAGTAAACAAGGTGGTAACCCCTGATATGGATGCCGACGCCATTGGCGGTAGCATCAACCTCGTCACCAAGAGCTCGCCCTACCGTCGCTTCATCAGCGCCACGGCAGGTAGCGGCTACAACTGGGTGAGCGAGAAGGCACAGCTGAACCTCGGCTTCACTTACGGTGACCGCTTCTTCAACAACAAGTTGGGCGTCATGGTATCGGCCTCTTACCAGAACTCTCCCTCCGGCTCGGACGACATCGAGTTTGAATGGGACACGACGGAAGATGGCGACCTGACCATCACCGACTATCAGATTCGCCAATACTACGTGACCCGCGAGCGTCAGAGCTACTCGGCCTCGTTGGACTATGAGTTCAACAAGAACCACAAGCTGACCTTCAAGGGCATCTTCAACAACCGCAACGACTGGGAGAACCGCTACCGCCTGAACATCAAGGACTACGAAGACGGCGTGGGTACCGTGCGCGTGCAGACCAAGGGTGGTACGCCCGACAATCGCAATGCCCGTTTGGAACGTCAGCGCACCATGGACTTCACCCTGGGCGGTGAACACCTCTTCGGCAAGCTGAACATGGACTGGAGCGTGAACTACGCCAAGGCTACCGAGTATCGCCCCAACGAACGCTACATCGACTATCAGCTGAAGAAACAGAAATTCGACCTCGACATCACCGACCAACGTCATCCCCTGCTGACACCGCAAGACGGTTACACCATGACGCTGGACGACAGCTTCGGCCTGAAGGAAGTGACCGAGCAACAGGAAGACATCCAAGAGAAGGATTTCAAGGCCAAGTTGGACTTCAAACTCCCGCTGAAGAAGGGTGCCTATGGCAACACACTGCGCTTCGGTGCCAAGTTGGTACACAAGACCAAGGACAAAGTGATAGACTTCTACGAATATACTCCGCTGGATGAAGACGGATTCGATGCCAACAGCATTGCCGCCGCCACGCAGCACATCCGCAGCGGCTATATGCCCGGCAAGCAATACATTGTGGGCAACTACATCAACAAGGACTATCTGGGTAATTTGGACTTGAACAACAGCAGCCTCTTCGAGAAGGAGCAAGTGCCTTCGGAATTGGCCGAGAACTACAACGCCAAGGAAACGGTAACCGCCGGCTACATCCGTTGGGACCAGAAACTGGGCAAGAAGTGGAACCTGATGCTGGGCTTGCGTCTGGAGAACACCCACGTGAAATACTCCGGTAGCCAATATACAGTAGAGGACGACGAGGATGAAACGGAAACCGTAACGCGCACGCCGTACCAATCGGACAACTACATCAACGTGCTGCCTTCGGTATTGGCCAAGTGGGACGTGAACGACGACTTCAAGGTACGTGCTTCGTTCACCAACACCATCTCTCGACCCAAGTATTCCAACTTGGCACCCAACGTATCCATCAACCGCGGCGACAACGAAATCAGCATCGGTAACCCCGAACTGAAGCCGACCATCTCCTACAACTTCGACTTGAGTGGTGAATACTACTTCAAGAGCGTAGGTCTGGTTAGCGCCGGCATCTTCTACAAGAAGATTGACGACTTCATCGTTGACCAAACGTTGCGCGACTACGAGTACAACGGCACCACTTACAAGGAATTCAGCCAGCCGCGCAACTCGGGTAACGCCAATCTGCTTGGCGTAGAGTTGAGCTACCAACGCGACTTCGGCTTCATCGCGCCGGCCTTGAAGTGCATCGGTTTCTACGGTACATATACCTATTCTTACTCCCGCGTAGAGAACTTCAACTTCGAAGGACGTGAAGACGAGAAAGGCCTCCGTATGCCCGGCTCGCCCGAGCACACCGCCAACGCTTCGCTCTTCTTCGAGAAGTGGGGTGCCAGCTTGCGTCTGAGCTACAACTACGCATCGTCCTTCATCGACGAGATGGGCTCTTCGGCCTTCTACGACCGCTACTACGATGCCGTGAATTATATGGACCTGAACGCCGGCTACACCTTCGGCAAGAACTATAAGTGCACCATCTACGCCGAAGCCACCAACCTGCTGAACCAACCCTTGCGCTACTACCAAGGTTCGAAGGACCGCACTATGCAGAGCGAGCACTACGGGGTAAGGGTGAATGCTGGTGTGAAGATACAGTTCTAAAAGA
>JAUNJD010000257.1 GCA_030523205.1 Bacteroides sp. | reverse complement strand
TTTAAATTTTGAATTTTAAATTTTAAAATAGGGGGCTGCAATCACGAATTGTCAACTGAAAAAGTTTACTGAATCACCTCCACAAGTGAAGGATGAATAGTGGCCATGGCCACGGCTATGATGCCGGGGATGGCAATGACAACACGACGGTCGCGAGCACCTTTCACCTTGAGGAAAATACCTTCATAGCCTTCGAACTCACCACCGATGACACGAACACGGGCACCTTTGGCCAGGTTCACTTCGTCAGGATGGAAATAAAGAAGTTGATCGCTATAAGTACCAGCCACAGCAATGAAACGCTTCATCTGCTCATCGGGAATGATGATTTTCTCACCACTACGAGAGTCGGTGATGTATTGCAGATAAACGATGCGCTGCTTTACCCGATACATCTCCGGACGATTGGCCCGCACAAATATCAGGTTGTGAACAACCGGAACCAGCTGACGCACCTTCCGACCCTGCTTCATACGGACGGCATAGCGCATCGGTACAAAACACCCTACCCCTTCTTCGTGAAGGAACTTCACCGCTTCAGGCTCGCGACGATAGGTAGCACGCATGGCATACCAATGGGGGTCATCTGAATGCTCCATAACACTTTAAAAAATGCATGAAAAGTTGAGAAAAGAGTGTTCCTATAGTTCCTTGAAATCCTTATAATTAATTGGATTTCAAACATTTACAATAATATATTGAATTTTATCAAGTATCGAACTCCTGCAACCAGCCATTGTGTCAGACAGTGAGAAATAACGGCCTTTGTGCATGAAAAATTCGATTATCGGCGCAAAGGTATATCATTTTAAGAAATTAGAAAAGTATTTTCGGGAAAATATTTATTAGATGAGCGAAAGCGTATTGATAATCAATCGGGTAAAACAATCGCTACAGACGGCTGTACGAGTGGGTATTTTTCAAAAATTATGGCATTTTGCAGATGGTTTCTTTTTAACAAATGGCATCGTCATGACACATTGGCTTTTCTTTGTGCCTAAAAATTACACGATTTTATTTTTTTCTTTATCTTTGTGCCCTAAAAACAGAGTATCATCAAAACAAGTATAAGATATGCTTACCATTAAACAGATTACAGAAAACACAGACGCGGTGATTCGCGGACTGGAGAAGAAGCACTTCAAGAATGCCAAAGAGGCGATTGAGCAAGTGCTGGCATTCAACAACAAAAGGAAAAGCGCACAGGCTGTACTGGATAAGAACCTGGCGGAAGTGAACGCTTCCTCCAAGGCCATCGGACAACTGATGAAGGAGGGCAAGAAGGAAGAAGCGGAAGCTGCCAAGAACCACGTAGCCGAACTGAAAGAAGCCAACAAAGGCATACAGGCTGAAATGGACAAGGCGGCGGAAGACTTGCAGGCACTGCTATATACTATACCTAACGTGCCGTACGACCTTGTGCCCGAAGGCGTGGGTGCCGAAGACAATCTGGTAGTGAAAATGGGTGGCATGGAAACGGAATTGCCCAAGGATGCACTGCCGCATTGGGAACTGGCCAAGAAGTATGACATCATTGACTTTGACCTGGGCGTGAAGATTACGGGTGCAGGATTTCCGGTATATAAAGGAAAAGGAGCACGGCTGCAACGTGCGCTCATCAACTTCTTCCTGGACGAAGCACGGGAATCGGGCTATACGGAAATCATGCCTCCGACAGTGGTAAATGCAGCTTCGGGCTATGGTACGGGACAGCTTCCTGACAAGGAGGGACAGATGTATCACTGCGAAGTGGACGATTTGTATCTGATTCCGACTGCCGAGGTGCCCGTGACCAACATTTACCGTGATGTTATTTTGGACGAAAAGCAATTGCCCATCAAGAACTGTGCCTATACCGAATGCTTCCGACGTGAAGCGGGTTCGTACGGCAAGGACGTACGCGGACTGAATCGTCTGCACGAATTCTCGAAAGTGGAATTGGTGCGCATCGACAAGCCGGAGCACAGCCAAGAATCGCATCAGGAGATGCTTGACCACGTAGAGCGTCTGTTGCAGAAACTGGAATTGCCCTACCGCATCCTCCGTCTTTGTGGAGGCGACATGAGCTTTACGGCTGCCATCTGCTACGACTTTGAGGTATATAGCGAGGCACAAAAGCGTTGGTTGGAGGTCAGCTCGGTATCCAACTTCGACACGTATCAGGCCAACCGTCTGAAATGTCGCTACCGTACGGCTGAGAAGAAGACGGAACTTTGCCACACGCTGAATGGTTCGGCATTGGCCCTGCCACGCATCGTAGCTGCCTTGCTGGAAAACAATCAGACACCGGAAGGTATTCGCATCCCGAAGGCATTGGTACCATATACAGGATTTGAAATGATAGACTGATTCCATCAGACTTCAGTCCTTTGATTTCTTAGGCATAGATTACACGGAAAAGCACGGATAAGGAAAACGAATCCGTGGAAAGGCGTGTAGTCTGTGCCTAATTTCTTTTTGGTTTTTCCCTTCCTCTTCTTTTGTTATTAGCAAATAAACAGTATCTTTGTCAACTGTAACAATCTGAAAGTAATTACGTAATTATACCAACAAAATCATAAAGCAATGAATAAAATCATTAGCAAAGAACATTTTTCGGAAAAGGTCTTCAAATTAGTTGTTGAAGCACCACTGATTGCCCGTTCGCGTAAAGCCGGGCATTTTGTCATTGTACGCGTAGGCGAAAAAGGGGAACGTATGCCGCTGACCATTGCCGGTGCCGACCCCGTAAAGGGTACCATCACGCTGGTGGTGCAGGAAGTAGGACTCTCCTCGACCCGATTGTGCGAACTGAACGAAGGGGACTACATCACGGACGTAGTAGGCCCGTTAGGACAAGCTACACACATCGAGAACTTCGGGACGGTGGTCTGTGCCGGTGGTGGTGTAGGCGTGGCACCCATGTTGCCCATCGTACAGGCACTGAAGGCTGCCGGCAACCGCGTCATCACGGTACTGGCCGGCCGCACCAAGGAACTGATTATCCTGGAACAGGAGATGCGCGAAAGCTCCGACGAGGTGATTATCATGACGGATGACGGGTCGTATGGCCGCAAAGGTCTGGTAACGGAAGGCGTGGAAGGAGTCATCAAGCGCGAGAAGGTGGACAAGTGTTTTGCCATCGGTCCTGCCATTATGATGAAATTTGTTTGTTTGCTAACCAAGAAATACGAAATTCCTACGGATGTCTCGCTGAACACCATCATGGTAGATGGTACGGGTATGTGTGGTGCCTGCCGCATCACCATCGGCGGAAAGACAAAATTTGTCTGCGTGGATGGCCCGGAATTTGACGGACATCAGGTGGATTTCGACGAAATGCTGAAGCGTATGGGTGCCTTCAAGAGCATCGAACGCGAAGAGATGCACAAGCTAGATGCCATTCATGCGTGCCAAGCCACGGGAGACAGCACACCGGAAGAAACGGACGAAAAGAGCCGCAATGCTGCTTGGCGTCAGGAACTGCGCAAATCGATGAAGCCGAAGGAACGGACGGCCATTCCGCGTGTCGTCATGAACGAATTGGATGCTGAATATCGCTCGCACAGCCGCAAGGAAGAGGTGAACCAAGGACTGACGGAAGAGCAGGCATTGGTGGAAGCCAAGCGTTGCCTTGACTGTGCCAATCCGGGCTGTATGGAAGGTTGTCCCGTAGGCATTGACATTCCTCGTTTCATCAAGAACATTGAACGCGGTGAATTCTTGGAAGCTGCCAAGACCTTGAAAGAGACAAGCGCACTGCCGGCTGTTTGCGGTCGTGTATGTCCGCAGGAGAAGCAATGCGAATCGAAGTGCATCCATCTGAAGATGAAGGAGAAACCCGTAGCCATCGGTTATCTGGAACGCTTTGCCGCCGACTACGAACGCGAGAGCGGACAGATTTCGATACCGGAAATCAAGGAGAAGAACGGCATCAAGGTAGCTGTCGTTGGTTCAGGACCTGCCGGACTGTCGTTTGCAGGCGATATGGCGAAGTATGGTTACGACGTCACGGTGTTCGAAGCCTTGCACGAGATTGGCGGTGTACTGAAGTATGGTATTCCTGAATTCCGTCTGCCCAACCAGATTGTGGATGTAGAAATCAACAACTTGGCAAAGATGGGAGTGACTTTCGTGAAAGACTGCATTGTGGGCAAGACGATTAGCGTAGAGCAATTGGAGGAAGAAGGCTTCAAGGGCGTATTCGTGGCTTCGGGTGCCGGACTGCCCAACTTCATGAACATACCGGGAGAGAACTCCATCAATATCTTGTCGTCCAACGAATACCTGACGCGCGTCAACCTGATGGATGCCGCGAGTGAGGAAGCAGATACACCTGTTCCCTTCGGCAAACGTGTGGCAGTGATTGGCGGTGGAAATACGGCCATGGACTCCGTGCGTACGGCTCGCCGACTGGGTGCAGAACGTGCCATGATTATCTACCGCCGCTCGGAGGAAGAGATGCCGGCCCGTATAGAGGAAGTGAAACATGCCAAAGAGGAAGGTGTAGAGTTCATGACGCTGCACAATCCCATCGAATACATTGCTGATGAGCAAGGGAGGGTGAAGCAAGTAATCTTACAAAAGATGGAGCTGGGTGAGCCGGATGCTTCGGGTCGCCGCAGTCCTGTGCCCATTCCGGGAGCAACGGAAACGATTGACATCGACCTTGCGATTGTCAGCGTAGGTGTATCGCCCAACCCGATTGTGCCGAATTCAATCAAAGGCTTGGAGCTGGGACGAAAAGGAACGATTGCCGTAAACGAAAAGATGCAGTCGTCCATACCGACCATCTTTGCCGGTGGAGACATTGTGCGCGGTGGTGCCACGGTAATCCTCGCCATGGGTGACGGACGCAAGGCGGCAGCATCCATGCATGAGCAGTTGAAGAAAGGATAAAGATATTAGGCACGGATGACACGGATAAACACAGTTTTTTGATAAGTTTCTCCGTGAACCGAAGGTCAGCGAAGCTAAAATCCGTGTAATCCGTGCCTAAAAGAAAATACATCACGAGTTTTTCAGATAGTCTACCTCATTATCAATTATCCATTACTGAAGTTTCGCAAGTTCAACTTGCAAGTTTTAATTTGTAAATATCACAAAG
>JAUNJD010000256.1 GCA_030523205.1 Bacteroides sp. | reverse complement strand
TTCTTAGGGTACCTCGGTCGTATAGTGAGATACCCCACGTCAGAAGGGGTTCTGAGAGGGGTACAGACGAATTTATCCGAGTCCGCTTACAACGGCATTGAAATGATTATTTTTTCGGACAACAAGCACTTTCTTCCTGAAATTCTTAATTCTTGTGCCTCCGAACATGGTTATGTAACCAATGACGAGGTCTTCAAAGAGATATTTGAGCAAGCCGAAAACTTCAAAAAATGCAATGACTAATTGATAAGTAGGACAAAGTATATGTTCCATTCTTTTTTTCATTCTTGTAGATATGGCCTCACACGCCCATACTCATTATCAACCACTTACCTACAACAATTGTAGATATCAGCCCCGAATGGTAGATACCCGTCATGCTCCCTTGAAAAAATGTTGTAGATATGCCTTGTTTTTTCACCATTGATTTTCAGGCATTTAGCAAACAGGTTTGTAGATGCTGTTTTCTTGCTTTCAACCAATTCTTGCCCTAACTTTGCAACATCGAAACAAAGAAAAAGAATCGATGACCGGCGAGGCCTCACGGTAGGAAGTTCGGTTTCTGAGTGGAGATACTGAGATTATTCTTATTATACTATTAACTTTAAAAACTTTATTATTATGGCATTTTTTAAAAGAATTCAGAAGAAAGTGAACAACATGTGGTATCCCCAATCGGTAACTTGGGGCAAGGCTGTAACAACCCGTGAAGTGGCGGACGAACTCTCCGTACTCTCTACCGTGACGCGAGGCGATACGTATGCGGTAATGGAGAATCTGGGGCGTGTGCTGAGCAGCTACATGGGACAGGGACGTACTGTGAAGATTGACGGCGTAGGCACCTTCTACTACACGGCGAACACCTCGAAGAATGGTGTGGCAACGGCAGAGGAGGTAAGTTCCTCGCAAATCAACGGTGTGCGCGTACGCTTCATCCCCGAGGTAGAGCGCAGCAGCAGCAACCAAATAATGACCCGCAGCATGGTCAACACCAAGATTGTGTGGGAAGAATGGGGCGGAGACAGCACCAACACATCGGGAAGCACTGACAACACCGGTGGAGAAAGCGGCGAAGGAGGCTCGGAAAGCGGCGGAAGCACAGGCGGCAATCCGTTGGGCTAACGCAGCAATGACCTGCGAAGCCGATACATCGGACTATTGAGGCGAATCTTGTACAGTCACTGCAGGGCTGTACAAGATTTCTTTGTTTTATCAAAAATCATTCTTTCACCAGAGCAGCATTTCGCTTGTATATCCATCCGATATCCGTCCAACATCGCATCAAACCTCTCTCAACAAAAAGCCCATGTAGAGAGGTAGGGTCATGATATTATCACTTATACCTATATTATAGTCGCCCAATTTAATAGCATGGTAAACATGGTATTTCTCGGGATGTTTCAAGATGGTCTTGACACTCTTCGCATTGCCGGAAACGGCTTTGCATTCCAACAAGACGCATTCACCCTTATAACGGATGATAAAATCAACTTCAAGGCCGGAATCCTTATGGAAATAGTAAAGCTTTCGGTCGGCCTTACCAAAGAAGTCGGCTACGAGATTCTCGAAGATGGCACCTTTATACCCCAACAGACTACCCCGCAAGATGTCTGTCTGAGTTCCATCCTCAAGCATACTGACAAACAATCCGATATCAGCCATATAAACTTTAAATACATTTTCCTCTGCATTACCGTCTAAGGGAAGTTCGGTGATACTAAGATTATAGCATCGCCGAATGATACCGGCATCTTCTAACCATTGCAGACTTCCTGCAAACTTACCGGAAGTGGCACCTTTCTTAATAACAGAGAATTGGAACTTCTTGTTTTCTTTGCTCAACTGCTTGGGTATCGAGTCGAAACATTCACGTATTTTTGCCTTATCTTCTTTCGAGGCATATTTCACCATGTCGTCCCGATAGCCATTTACGATGTCGCGCTGCATCCGTAACACAACATTCATCTGATGAGATTCTACAAACTCATTAACCACTGCCGGCATCCCACCCACCACTACGTATTGCAAAAGCAGTTCGCGCATACGCATGTGAAGGACATCAGGTACAGGAGTGCCGTCAGATATATACGCCTTCAAGCGCTCTATAATGCCATCATTTATACCGTTTGCCCATAAAAATTCCTCAAAATCGAGAGGATACATAGTTATCTCCGTCTCATAACCCACCGGTATAGACACAACTTGTTCACGGTATCCGGCCATCCCGAGCAAAGAGCCTGTGCATATCACATCATATCGCCCGTCGAGCTTAAAGAACTTCAACGCTGTCCGTGCCTTGGGGCATTCCTGCAACTCATCCAATATCAAGCACGTTTCGCCGGCCTTAAATACAGCATCTTTCCCCAGCATAGAAGACAGATACATGACAATATCATCTACACGCAACGAGCCTTCGAAAGCCAATGAATACAACGGATTCTCGAAGAAATTAATATAAACTACATGACGATAGTTTCGATTAGCAAACTCAAGCACAGAATATGTCTTTCCACACTGCCTACATCCCTTAATGACAATGGGATTATGATTTCGGCTCTGTTTCCATTCTTCAAGAACTTTTTCAATCCTTCTACTCAGCATAAACCTTAAATTACCAATTATACATTAAAACTCACTATTACAATGATTTATATAAACAAATCAACTTTTTCAAGCGAGTTTTAATTAAAATATAATATTTTTCAAGCGAGTTTTATACATTTATCAGTATTTTTTCAAGCGAGTTTCACTATTAATATCGTACGATTGTATCTCATTTTCAATTAAAGGATGTTTTTTGCTTATCAGATCATAATATACAAAGCACCAACACATCGGGAATCTTAGTATAAAATACACTTATTCCTCGCAATATTTTTCCGGATACAGGAAATATAGCGGAAGAATTATTATTTTTGCAGCCAAATTCGAAAAAGGATAATAAAAAGACACGTTCAATGAGCAATTCAAAACATCCGAAAGGTTTATACCTTATTTTCGCTACCAGTACGGCAGAACGATTCAGCTACTACGGTATGCGCGCCATCTTCATCCTGTTTCTGACTCAGGCACTTCTGTTCGACAAAGAAAATGCGGCCTCCATCTATGGCAGCTACACGGGATTGGTTTATCTCACTCCGCTTATCGGTGGCTATGTGGCCGATAAGTTCTGGGGCATCCGCCGCTCCGTCTTTTGGGGAGCCGTGATGATGGCAGTAGGACAGTTCCTGATGTTCTTCAGTGCTTCCACACTAGGCAATCTAGAACTGTCTAAATGGCTGATGTACGGTGGACTTACGTTCCTCATCATGGGAAACGGATTCTTCAAGCCTACCATGTCGTCGTTGGTGGGACAGTTGTACGAGCCGGGTGACAAACAGCTCGATTCGGCCTATACCATTTATTATATGGGTGTCAATGTCGGTTCATTCCTCGCCCCGCTGATATGCGGATACTTTGGCGAGACAGGTCGCCCCGAAGACTTCAAATGGGGTTTCTTGATTGCAGCTATCGTAACAGTGTTTACCGTTATCCTGTTTGAAACGCAGAAGAATAAATACCTGTACGGTCCTACGGGTGAAGCCCTTGGCATCATTCCCGATGCAAAGAAGGGACAGCCCGCTGCATCGACATCGGCTCAGCAGAGTACCGCCAACCCGAACAAGAAGAAACGGAACTATCTGCTGCTCACCGTGCTGGCCATTGTGTTGGCCGTCTTCTTCTACTGGTGTTTCAGCAACGACTGGATAAGCATCGGCATCTTCACTGCCTGCATCGTCTTTCCGGTCAGCATCTTGCTGGACGATTCACTGACCAAGATTGAACGCGACCGCATCTTCGTCATCTACATCATAGCCTTTTTCGTCATCTTCTTCTGGGCTGCCTACGAGCAGGCGGGCGCATCGCTCACCCTCTTTGCTGCCGAGCAGACCAACCGCAACATCCTTGGTTGGGAGATGCCTGCTTCGTGGATACAGTCGTTCAATCCCTTCTTTGTGGTTATTCTGGCAGCCATCATGCCTAGCGTATGGGGAGCCTTGAACAAACGAGGCAAAGAACCTTCTTCGCCCACCAAGCAAGCCATCGGATTGCTGATGCTCTCATTGGGCTATCTGGTTATCTGCTTTGGTGTGCATGGCGTACAACCGCACGTCAAAATCAGTTTCCTTTGGTTGGCCGCTCTATACTTTATTCATACAGTAGGCGAAATTGCCCTTTCGCCCATCGGTCTCAGCATGGTGAACAAACTGACGCCCGTGCGCTTTGCATCGCTGATGATGGGTATCTGGTACCTATCCACCGCCACTGCCAATAAGTTTGCCGGTACGCTGAGCGGACTTTATCCGGAAGACGGAAAGGTGAAAGCGCTGCTGGGCTATCGCATTGAAACGATGTTCGACTTCTTCATGGTATTCGTGGTCATGTCGGCCGTAGCATCGCTTATCCTCTTCCTGCTCTCAAAGAAATTGCAGAAGATGATGCACGGTGTGGAATAAAAGTGTTACTTTTGTGCAAACTAAAAACACCCCGACATGGATACCATACAGATTAAAGACAAAAAATTCGCTGTTTCCATCACAGAACAGGAGATTTTGAGAGAAGTAACCCGCGTAGCTAACGAAATCAACCGCGACTTGGCAGGAAAGAACCCGTTGTTCCTCAGCGTACTGAACGGTTCGTTCATGTTTACTGCCGACTTGATGAAGCGCATCACCATCCCTTGCGAAATCTCGTTCGTCAAGCTGGCATCTTATCAGGGAGTATCTTCCACAGGTGTCATCAAGGAGGTTATCGGCATCAACGAGGACTTGACCGACCGCACCATCGTCATCGTGGAAGACATCGTGGACACGGGACTTACCATGCAACGTCTGCTGGAAAACATCGGCACACGCAACCCGAAGGAGATTCACATCGCCTCGCTGTTGGTGAAACCCGATAAGCTGAAAGTGGCACTGAACATCGAATATGCCGCCATGAACATCCCTAATGATTTCATCGTAGGCTATGGTTTGGACTATGACGGATTCGGACGCAACTATCCGGATATCTATACGGTGGTTGAGTGAAAAGATGATAAGATGGTAA
>JAUNJD010000255.1 GCA_030523205.1 Bacteroides sp. | reverse complement strand
ATCAATTATCCATTATCCATTAAACAAATGATAACTACTACTAACAAACATCTTGCCCAATGGGCTATGGAATATGCCTTGAAGCAGGGATGCCAAGCGGCTAAGCTGTTGCTGTATGCTAACAACGGCGTTTCCTTCGAGCTGCGCAACGGAAGGATGGACCGCTTGCAGCAGGCATCGGAATGCGGACTGTCCATCAGCCTGTACGTGGATGGGCGTTACGGCATCTACTCCACCAACCGCCTGGACCGGAAGGAACTGGAGAGCTTCATCGCCAACAGCATAGAATCGACCCGCCACTTGGCACCCGACTCCGCGCGGGTGTTGCCCGACCCTGCACGCTACTACAAAGGCAACCTCCCCGACCTGCAACTCTTCGACAATCGTTTCTACGACCTCAGCCCCGACGAGAAACTGGCCTTGGCACGTGCCACCGCCGACGAGGTGATGGGCAAGGACCAACGCATCGTGTCGGTAGATACCTCGTACCGCGATGGCGAGAACGCTTCCTACCGACTGGCTAGCAATGGCTTCGAGGGCGAATCGTCCGGCACTTGGTTCTATCTGTCGGCCTCCGTATCCATCAAGGGTGAGGGTGATTCGCGTCCGGCGGATAGCTGGAGCGAGAACAGCCTCTTCTATCACGCATTGCCCAAGACCGACATCGGCACCCGCGCACTGGAGCGCGTACTGCGCAAGTCGGGGCAACGGAAGGTGAAGTCCGGCAAATACATCATGGTTATCGACCCGCTGAACGCCAACCGTCTGCTGAGCCCACTGATCAGTGCCCTCTACGGCAGTGCCTTGCAGCAGCACAACTCCTTTCTGCAAGGACGGCTGAACACACCGGTAGCCTCTCCCCTGCTGACCCTGCGCGACGAACCTCACCTGCAGGGTTCCAACGGCGCCCGCTACTTCGACAACGAAGGTGTAGCCACCGCTCCCCGCCTCGTCTTCGAGGAGGGCATACTGCGCACCTACTTCATCGACACCTATCATGCCCTCAAGATGGGAATGCCGCCCACCGTCAGCACCCCTTCCATACTCATCCTACAACCGGGCAACCAATCGCTGGACGCCCTGATAGCCGACGTACCGAGCGGCATCTTGGTGACGGGCTTCAACGGCGGCAACTGCAATAGCAGCACGGGCAACTTCTCCTACGGCATCGAAGGCTTCCTGATAGAAAATGGCCGACTGACACACCCCATCAACGAAATGAACGTCACCGGAAACATGACAGACCTGTGGAATGCACTGATAGCCGTAGGCAACGACCCCATGACCAACCGCTCGTGGCGCATCCCGTCGCTCGTGTTCGAAGGGGTTAGTTTCAGTGGACTCTAAATTGGCTGAAAAGATAAAGAGACGCTTGTAAGATTACCTTGCTCATCCGTAGTGGCAATAATAAGAATAGTCTATTTTATTAGACTTTCTGTTGCAAAAGCTGATAATTTGCATTATCTTTGCGGAAAAGTTTATTATAATAGACTATGGAATTGAAGGAAATCATGAAATCACGCCGCGAGACCCTGAACTTATCTCAGCAGGCTCTTGCGGAAATGGCGGGTGTCAGCTTGGCAACAGTCAAGGACATCGAGCGTGGCAAAGGGAACCCATCATTGGCAACAGTCAGCAAAATTCTTGAAGTGCTGGGGCTTGAAATAGACTATAAAATACGTCAAACCATTTAACTCTGCGAAAATAGATGCGGCAATTGGACGTCTATATGAATGACTATAAAGCGGGGGTGCTGACCGAGAAGCATCCCGGCAGGGGGTATTCCTTCTGTTATGATGCTGAATACCTTTCTTCGGAACACCCGGCCATATCGGTCACACTACCTAAACAAAAAGAAGCCTACGAATCAGACTACCTGTTTCCGCTGTTCACAAATATGCTGCCCGAAGGAGCCAATCGCAAAGTGATATGCAGGTCGTTACGGATAGACGAGAACGATTTCTTTGGCATACTTTCAGCAATGGCGGATAAGGATTTCATTGGTGCTGTACAAGTAAAGAAAACAAAAGATGATAGACATTAAGAACTGTCCTTCTACTCTTACAGAAGGATTTACCACTTATAGCCCGAAAGGAACAAGACTTCTTTTTGGCGGCAAGAAGGTCAGTCCTATCTTGGATTTCGACATAGACGAATTCCGAAATACCGCCGGTCTTCTGGAGGCCATGCATCGCATATCGGTATCGGGTGTACAAGAGAAATTCCCGGCTGTCATCGAACAAGGGAAGATACGGATAGCACATGACCAAGAACGCTCTACATATATTCTGAAACCTGCACCGTGGGACAAGACCTTGCAGGCCCGTAAGCAGATACCGGCCAATGAACACCTCACCATGCAAATAGCTTCGCAAGTGTATGGCATCTTGACGGCTGCCAACGGATTATGTTTCACACAAAGCGGACAACATATTTATATCACCAAACGGTTTGACATATTACCGGACGGAACAAAACTGCCTATGGAGGACTTTGCTACCATCGTGGGACGAAACGAGCAGACCGACGGACTGCATTTCAAGTACAATGGTTGCTACGAAGACATCGCCATTGCCATCCGTAAGAATGTCGCCGCATGGATGGTCGATATGGAACGATTCTTCGAATTAGTGCTTTTCAACTATATCTATGCCAATGGCGATGACCATCTGAAGAATTTCTCACTCATACGACAAGGACAAGACTATCGGCTGGCACCGGCATACGATTTACTTAATACCTGCCTGCATGTCGATGGTGATGACTTCGGACTTGACGGAGGTCTGTCACCCCATATCGAGAGAAGTGACGTGATGGACAGGACTCATCACCCTTGTCGCCTTGACTTTGAAAGGTTTGGAATGCATATTGGCATTGTGAGACCTCGTCTCCAAAGAACCTTGGACAAATATATGCAGATACCTGAAGAGACAAAGCTACTGATTGACAGAAGTTTTCTGAATGACAAGATGAAACGCAGTTATCTCAGAATCGTCCATGAAAGAATTAGCCGATTCATAAGGTTGTCTGACTAATCCGCATTTAAAAGATATTCCAAAACAAGTGCTCGGCTGCTTCTCCCCGAAACAACCTCAATTCATCATCAAGCACATATACGGATGCAGCGGGCCGAATAAGCGTTCGGTCAGCTGGGCAATGTTGAGTGTGGGGACATCGGTCGAAGCCGGAGAGGAGGGCGTGGTACACTGTCCGTCGTGCAGGCAGTAATAGCCATCGTTGGCGGGGAGCTGCTCATCGACAAGACGGAAGGAGGCCGTCAGACGGGGATGTGCAGCCGCATAGCGTTGCAGCACAGCCGGCGCATGGATAATGCGGGCCATGCCCAACGGAGCGCCTTCAGGGTCGGGTACGGAAACAGACAGGGAAGGGACACGCAGTTCGCAGCAGAGTTGCTGCAACAGGCAGGTCCTGAAGGCCGTGCTGTCGGCCAACACTTCTTCAAGGTGCCACTGCTGACCGCCTTCGGCTGACGCATCGGACGGATAGGCCACCGCCAAAGCAACAATCGCCCCCATCCGGCGCAACAGATACACGTGCCCACCGCTCAAAGCCAAGTCTGCCAGAACTACCTTAAAGTCTTCCTCCGTATGCAGCAGGCTGCAAGGACGTTCGTGCTGCTTGTCGGCCAGATAGCGATAAACATCTTCCCGATAGGCGTCGGCACGCTCCAAGGGCAAGGGTTCACCCGTCACTCCTCCGGCCCGGAATACTTCCTCTCCCTTGCAGAACACCGCCGCATAGCCGGACTGTGCATAATAGTCGAACAGCCACGGTTCAGCCGGAATCAGTGTGGTCACTTCTACTCCCTTGCTCCGCATCTCGACAAAAGCCTGCGTCAGCAACCGGCGCATCAGCCCGCGGTTACGGTAATCGGGATGCGTACAGGCACCGGATACGTAAGCCGTGCGAAGCTCTCCCCCGCAGAAGGTCATCGGATAGGGCAGCATCTGAAGGGCGGCCACCACTTCTTCCCCTTCGCAAAGGGCGATATTCACCTCTTCCGTATAGCGCATCCGGAAATATAAATCAGTAAATGCCTCGCTATCATCGAAGCACAATTGCCACAACCGTTTGACTTTGCTTTGCATGGAATTTGAGTTTAATTGTCAATTGAATCTCACCACTTGATATGCTCCACCGGCTCCTCCTTCAGGCAGGCACTGTACTTCTCAAGGATAATGGCAGGCTGATAGGACAGCTTGGCCTTGCGCAACCCCTCTATGCCGAGGTCTTCCTCGCGGTTGAGGTAGATGTATTGTTCGGGGATGTGGTTGGCAAACTCGTAGTTTATCATGGCATACGCGCCTTCGATATTCGTGTCGGCCTTCTCTACGTGCACCCCGAAGGTAGTCCGATTGATGGGCATACCGAAAGTAAAGGCCGCAATGTTGCCCCCCACGTGAAGGATGCCGCCCGTCAGCCCCAGTTCCTCGAAATGTTCGAGCGCATAGACCAAGGCACGGCGTTCGTTTCCGGTGCCTTCCTGCTGTTCGCAGTCGTTGGCCTTGCACCATTCGGCTTCCAAGGCCAGACATTCGCCGATGCGGTCGGGCGTGATGGGCGTATATTCGTAGTCGGGATACGTGCGCTTGAACTTATTCACATGATTGCGCTTGGGCTGGAACTTCTTCCCCGCCAGCGTGGCAAGGTCGGAACGCAGATATACGTAATCGGCATAATCGCGGTCTGCCGTGAAGCGGAACCGCCCGGGCATCAGAGCTTCCAGCTCGGAGCACATATCGGCACAGATACCCAGCAGACAGAAAGGCGACCGCTCGCGGTGTGCATCGTCTATCAGGGCATCCAGCACGGGCTTCTTCAAGCGACCGCTGCCTATCGGCATCATATACACCAGCTCACCCTCCGCCCAGAACTTCAGCAGCAGAAAATCGTCCAGCACAGCAAACTGCGTATTGTACA
This sequence comes from Bacteroides sp., assembly GCA_030523205.1. Classification (GTDB taxonomy): domain Bacteria; phylum Bacteroidota; class Bacteroidia; order Bacteroidales; family Bacteroidaceae; genus Bacteroides. Next base: position 183 of record JAUNJD010000255.1, on the reverse strand, counting down.
GAAACCTCCAGCTGCACAGGTTGGAGAAAGAAAGGTCACAATTCAGCCTCGGGCTATCCAGCGTATAAGCCGTGACAATCGGCTTGTCTTGAATCTCGATGTCTTTGAAATGAATCATTATCAATTTTAAATTTTAAATTAGTAAAGAGACTGCGCTTCAAAGAAACTCACAAACTCACAAAC
>JAUNJD010000254.1 GCA_030523205.1 Bacteroides sp. | reverse complement strand
TGCAAGCAAAAAAGTCTCTCCATTATTTTGCATTCCCCCTACACTTTGCTATCTTTAAACAAAATATAAATGATTATGGGTAAATTCATCAATCTAAACCTCTCCACTGAAGAGCGCGAGAAGTATGATTATAGCCTGAAGATTCTGCGCGACAACTATGCCGTGGAGCAGAGTGCGGAAGAGAGAGGCAGAGCGGAAGGTAGAGCAGAAGGCAAAGCGGAGGGGAGGCAAGAAGAAAAAAGCAAAATCGCCCTCAACATGAAGCACAGCGGTTGTGACATCGCACTGATAATGACTTGCACCGGCCTTTCGCAAGAAGAGATTGAGAGACTGAATTGAAAAAGGAATCCCAATCTTCCCATTCTTTTTTATACAACATTTTTTAAGAGAAAGGTGAATGTTTCTGCGGGTTTTGATTATCTTTGTACCGATTGCAAAGAACAAAACAGCTATGAAAAGCCATCTTACCATACCATATATTCTATTTTTGGGGGTTATTCTGCTTGCCTCTGCCCATCTGTCGGCACAGCCCATCTGCCAGATTCAACGTTTCTCGGTATATAACGGATTGGCGCAACGAACCGTCACGGCCATTGTGCAGGACCCCAAAGGTTTCATTTGGTTCTCTACATGGAGCGGACTGAACAAGTTCGACGGATATACATTCAAGACCTACAAGGCCTATCCGGGCGACGGCTGCACGCTGACGAGCAACCGCCTATCCGGCATCGTGGCCAACCGGCATTGCGACATCTGGTGCCTGACGTACGACGACCGTGTGTATCTGTTCGACACGCGGCAGGAGAAGTTCTTGGACGTTCTGCTGCCCTTTGAAGAAAAGCATGGTACCAAATACACCGTACACGACGTATATGCCCTGACGAAAGGCATCAGCTGGATTGTGTGCGAAGGCTGTGCCTTCCGGGTAGATGAGGAACGGTTTGCCCAAGAACCGGATGCCGAAGGAAGCATCACCTACTACGATACCGCAGGACCCAATCTGCTGCCCGGCAAGGAGATAAGGAAAGTCCGGCAGGACAGTGAGGGAGACGAATGGGTATTCACCGACAAGGGCACACGCATCATCGGCCGGAAAGACAACACCTTCAACATTCGCTTCAAGATTGACAACGAGGACAACGGTAAACTGTACCTGATTTCGCAGGACAACCGTCTGATGGTCTATAACTTCGAGAGCAAGCAGATGCGGCAGATAGACCTTCCACACAACTACTCCGGCCTGTATGCCCTCAGTGTCATCGGAAGAGACAGCATCGCCGTAGGCACCGACAGAGGTCTCATTATCTACTATGCCCGACAGGGAACCTTCCACCAAGTCGACATACAGACGGGGCAAGCCGAAGTACGCAAGATATTCAAAGATAGTCACGGCGAGCTATGGATATTCTCCGACGTGACGGGCGTGATGAGATACAACCCGACCACGCAGGAGAGGCAATACTACCGCACACCACCACAGGATATGCCACGGGCCGAACGGATGAGCCGCGACATCATCTTCGAAGACGGGCAAGGAACGCTGTGGATGGTGCCGCACAACGGCTGCCTCAGCTACTACGACCGCTCCGACAAACAGCTGAAGCCCTACTACTCCGACTACAACGACGCAGAATCGAAGTTTACGCCTGTCATCCTTTACTATTATTTGGACAATCAGAAGAACCTATGGTTTGCCAACGCTTTCGAGATGGGAAAAATGTCATTCTTCCCCAACGCCTGCGAGCTTATCCCCTTCGACTACGGATTCGAGACACGCGCCTTCCTCGTGGATAAGGACAACTGCCTGTGGGCAGCCAACAAGAAGGGAATCATCCGCCTGTTCAATCCCGACGGCAGCCTTAGGGGGTATCTGGATGCACAGGGCAACATCACGCGGCAGGCCTCCGTCTTCGGCAGAAACATCTACTGCTTCTTGGAAGACGACCGGGGCGACATCTGGATGGGCAGCAAATGGGACGGCGTTTTCCACCTGCATAAGGAGGGCGACAAACGCTTCACCATGCATCAGTATGTACATAGCGACAGCGACCCGTACAGCCTGAGCAACAACAGCGTCTATTCCATCTGTCAGGACAGCCGGAAACGCATCTGGATAGGCACCTACGGCGGCGGAGTGAACCTGTTGCAACGGTCGGCCAACGGAGAGGTTCGCTTTGTGCATAGCGGGAACGACCTGAAGGGTTACCCCCATTCACAGTGCGCCAAGACAAGAATCATCCGCGAAATCGGTCAGACCTTGCTGGTGGGTACCACCGAAGGGCTTGTCACCTTCGCCAACGACTTCAGCCGTCCGGAGGGCATCCGTTTCTTCCGGAATATCCGTATGCCCAAGGTGGCATCCAGCCTCAGTTGCAACGACGTCACCTACATCTATACCGACCGCCAACAGAAGTCCTACGTACTGACCTTCACCGGAGGCATCAACCAAATCGTATCCGAAGACTTGCTGACGGACAGCATACGGTTCAAGTCCTATACCAAGCGCGACGGGTTGCCCTCCGACCAAATGCTGTCGATGATAGAAGACGCCAACAACGAACTGTGGACCATATCAGAGAACGGTCTGACAAGGTTCGACCCTGCGGTAAGACCGTTCGACAGCTACGGAGAAGAACACTTCCAGAACCAAATCTACTTCAGCGAAGCCATCCCTGTGATGTACGAAGGGCAGATTATTCTGGGCACCGAGACCGGCGTGCTGCGCATGAATCCCGACAAGCTCAACAAGAGCACTTACGCCCCTCCCATCGTGCTGACCGGCATCCGCATACAGGGCGTCGAGCGACATATAGACATCGACAACCTGAAAGTCCTGAAGCTGAAGCCCGACGAGCGGAACGTAGCCTTTGAATTTGCCGCCCTCGACTACATCGACCCTGCCGCCATCAGCTATGCTTATCGGCTGAAAGGACTGGAGGAGGCGTGGAACGAGGTGGGAAACAACCGACGCGCCAGCTACATCAACCTGCCCCCGGGAGAATACGAGCTGGAGATACGCTCCACCAACAGCGACCGAATAGGGACGGACAATGTACGCACGCTGTCCATCGACGTCATACCTACATTTTGGGAGACCGGTTGGGCCATTCTGCTCTACATCTTCCTGTTCGTATTGTCAACGGCTATCATCGTCTATATCATACTCTACATATACCGCCTGCGTCACCGGATAAACTTGGAACAGCAGCTGACGAACATCAAGCTGCGCTTCTTCACGGACATCTCACACGAACTGCGTACGCCGCTGACGCTGATTACCAGTCCCGTGAGCGAGGTGCTGGAGCATGAACCGCTTTCGCCCAATGCCCGCAAGCACCTGACACTGGTGCACAAGAACACGGAGCGTATGCTGCGCCTCATCAACCAAATACTGGACTTCCGCAAGATTGAGAACAAAAAGATGAAACTCTTGCTGGAGAAGACGGAGGTCATCGGTCTGGTGAAGCGGGTGATGGACAATTTCCGCCTGATGGCCGAAGAAAGACACATCGACTATCGTTTAGAGACCGACACGGAAAGCCTCTACGCCTGGACAGACCAAGACAAGGTGGAGAAGATTATATTCAACCTCCTGTCCAACGCCTTCAAATATACGCCCGACAACAAGGCCATCACCGTATCCGTGCGGACGGAAGGCGGAAAGCTCCACGTATCGGTACGCGACGAGGGCATAGGCATCAGCCAAAAGGCACAGCAAACCTTGTTCCAGCGTTTCGAGACGTTGGTACACCGCAACATCCTGCAACCTTCGTCGGGCATCGGCCTGTCGCTGGTGAAGGAATTGATAGAGCTGCATCAAGGCAGCATACAGGTGAACAGCGAGCCGGGCAAGGGCAGTGAATTCATCGTCTGCCTGCCACTCGACCAAAAGGCATACGAAGGAAACAAGAATACGGAATTTGTGTTGAACGACGGAACGAAAGAAGCGGCTCCCGTCACGGAGAATGAGAAAGCCAATGCCCCGACCATCGCCGTAGAGACCGCCGATAGGCAAGCAACCGCCCCCGAAGCTGCCGACAAGGAGGCAACTGACGGCACCGAGGCATCCGACGGCGAGACATCTTCGGAAGCCCCCATCTCCATACTGATAGTAGAGGATAACATGGAACTGCGTGAGTTCCTTGACAACATCTTGTCCGGCTCTTATCGTGTCATCGAGGCCACCAACGGACAGGAAGGATTGGAGTTGGCCCTGCAACACGTGCCCGACCTCATCATCAGCGACATCATGATGCCTGTGATGGACGGACTGGACATGGTGAAGGCCATCAAGGAGAACCGCGACATTTGCCACATCCCCATCATCCTGCTGTCGGCCAAGTCGTCGCTGGACGACCGCATCAACGGACTGGAGCAAGGCATCGACGACTATATCACCAAGCCTTTCAGCTCTACCTATCTGAAGACCCGCATCAAAGCGCTGCTGGAGCAACGCCGCCTGTTGCAGGAACTGTATCTGCAACGTTGGATGGAGGCCCAAGACATTCAAAAAGAAAGTCCTGCGCCTGCCCCGCTTGCCAACGCCGAACCGGAGAAGCCACAAATTGCTTCTTTCGACGAACAGTTTGCCCGCCAAGTGATGGAGGTGATGGAGAAGCAGATGGACAATCCCGAACTGACCATCGACGAGTTTGCCCAAGAGCTCGGCATGGGGCGCACGGTGTTCTATCAGAAGCTGAAGAGCATCTTCGGACTGGCACCGGTGGACTTCATTCGCGAGATGCGCATCAAGCGTGCCATGCAGCTACTAGAAATAGGCGAACACAACATATCAACCATCGCTTACATGACGGGATTCAACGACCCCAAATACTTCAGCAAGTGCTTTAAGAAGAAGTACGGAATAACACCTTCGGAGTTTCAGGCACAGCGGAAAGAAGAAAATCATATCTAGCTATTTGTTCCGGAAACAATTAAAAAATCCGCCTAATCCGCGTCTAAATAACGTCAGTTCGATGAATTTCGTGCGTCTGTCATCCTGAGCTTGTCGAAGGATCTCCTCTTCTTTTCAGAGTCCTTTAGATAAGGCGTTTCTCTGTGTTTACAGAGGGAGGAGATGCTTCGATACCCCCTCTTGCCTCCCCCGTTATCGGGGGAGAACAACG
>JAUNJD010000022.1 GCA_030523205.1 Bacteroides sp. | reverse complement strand
AGCCACATTGTATGCTTAAAAGAAATGATACCAACCAGGAATATCCGCTGACCCCGAATCCGCCGCATTTCCGCTCAGGGCAACTTGTATATTATTTCTTTTTATTTTCCTCCGGAAAAGACAATTTTGCACGCTTTGCGTTCCTTATCTCAAGAATTTTCACTACTTTTGCTCTGTTATTTCAATAGTATATTTATAGATATGACTGAAGAAGAAAAGATAAACGGCGGAAACAACTATTCGGCCAGCAACATCCAGGTATTGGAAGGGTTGGAAGCCGTGCGCAAGCGTCCCGCCATGTATATTGGAGACATCAGTATCAAGGGACTCCACCATCTAGTTTACGAAGTGGTAGATAACTCCATCGACGAGGCTTTGGCCGGCTTCTGCGACCACATAGAGGTGACAATCAACGAAGACAATTCCATCACCGTACAGGACAACGGACGCGGTATTCCGGTAGATATGCACGAAAAGGAGAAGAAGTCGGCCCTGGAAGTCGTCATGACGGTGCTGCACGCCGGCGGTAAGTTCGACAAGGGTTCGTACAAGGTATCCGGCGGTCTGCACGGCGTAGGTGTGTCCTGCGTCAACGCCCTCTCCACCCACATGACCACGCAGGTATTCCGCAACGGGAAAATCTACCAGCAGGAATACGAATGCGGACATCCGCTGTACAGCGTGAAGGAAGTGGGCACCACCGACATCACCGGCACGCGCCAACAGTTCTGGCCCGATGCCTCCATCTTTACCGAAACAGTCTATAACTACGATATCCTCGCCACCCGTATGCGCGAGCTGGCCTATCTGAACGCCGGCATCAAAATCACGCTGACCGACCTGCGTGCCACCGACGAAGAAGGCAACATCAAGCAGGAAGTGTTCCACTCCGAAGAAGGTCTGAAGGAATTCGTCCGCTACGTGGACTCTTCGCGCGAGCACTTGATGAACGACGTCATCTACATCAACACCGAGAAACAAGGAACGCCGGTAGAGGTGGCCATCATGTACAACACCTCGTACAGCGAAAACATACACTCCTACGTCAACAACATCAACACCATCGAAGGCGGTACGCACCTTGCCGGTTTCCGTCGTGCCCTGACCCGCACGCTGAAGAAATACGCCGAAGACAACAAGATGCTGGAGAAGGCCAAGGTTGAGATTGCCGGCGACGACTTCCGCGAAGGTCTGACGGCCGTCATCTCCATCAAGGTGGCCGAACCGCAGTTTGAAGGCCAGACCAAGACGAAGCTGGGCAACAATGAAGTGATGGGTGCCGTTGACCAAGCCGTGGGCGAGGCCCTGACCTACTACCTGGAGGAACACCCCAAGGAGGCCAAGCTGATAGTTGACAAGGTGATACTGGCCGCACAAGCCCGTGTGGCAGCCCGCAAGGCACGCGAGTCCGTGCAGCGCAAGTCGCCCATGTCGGGTGGCGGTATGCCCGGCAAGCTGGCCGACTGCTCCAGCAAGGACCCTGAAGAATGCGAATTGTTCCTCGTGGAGGGTGACTCAGCCGGCGGTTCGGCCAAGCAAGGACGTAACCGTACGTTCCAAGCCATCCTGCCCCTGCGCGGTAAGATTCTGAACGTGGAGAAAGCCATGTGGCACAAAGCCTTCGAGAGCGACGAAGTGAACAACATCATCCAAGCCTTGGGCATCCGCTTCGGTGTGGATGGCGAAGACAGCAAGGAGGCCAACATCGACAAGCTGCGCTACAAGAAGGTAATCATCATGACCGATGCCGATGTCGATGGTTCGCACATCGACACGCTGATTATGACACTCTTCTTCCGCTACTTCCCGCAAGTCATCCAGCACGGCTACCTGTACATTGCCACTCCCCCGCTCTACCTCTGCACCAAGGGCAAGGTGAAGGAATATTGCTGGACCGACCAACAACGCCAGAAGTTCATCGACACCTACGGCGGCGGATCGGAGAATGCCATACACACCCAGCGCTACAAAGGTTTGGGTGAGATGAACCCCGAGCAGCTGTGGGAGACCACCATGAACCCCGAAAACCGTATGCTGAAGCAAGTCCATCTGGAGAATGCCGCCGAAGCCGACTACATCTTCTCCATGCTGATGGGCGAAGACGTGGGCCCGCGCCGCGAATTCATCGAAAAGAACGCCACATACGCCAACATCGACGCATAATCATCAATATCATATTTATTAACCAACCTCGCATCTTACAGCGAAAAGACTCCGGACAGACAGGAAACTCTTGTTATCCGGAGTTTTTCTTTTAAATGACAGTAAATCTACATCCTTTTCAACAAAAACGGCACTTACCGGCTTTCATTTTGCAACCTCCCAACAAATCGCTATATTTCAATTTTTTAGTAACCAAGTATCGATTAATTACCTGAAAATCCATACGAACAGGCATATTTTCATATTTATTCCTTATTTATTATAAAAAATATTGCGAAATATTTCATTCAAAATGATGTTTTTGTAATAAATTGTAATATCTTTGCCGTCGTTTTTCAACTAATTCACTTTTTTCATATACTAACCTATGATATTTAAATCTAAAAACTGCATTTTTACCACACCCTATACAGTCTGGATTAACATTAAGAAACGAGACAATATACTCTTCTGACAACACTTCGCATAATATTGCAAATTATATACATTCCAATCGAAAGATTCTTACACGCATTTTTCTAACAGTTTAAATAATCACTAATTAAAAATCAGAGATGAAAAGAGTTCTTCTTTTGTTCGTCTCTCTTGCTGTCTTATCTCTACAATCAGTCTTCGCCCAAAGCTTCACAGTGAAGGGGAAGGTCGTATCCGACGAAGGACACGAACCACTGATTGGAGTGGCTATCCGGCAAGAGGGTAATGGAAATGGAGCAGTGACCGACATTGACGGTAACTACACCATCGAGATTAAAGACGCCGCCAAAACAACCCTCATCTTCTCGTACATCGGTATGCAGACGCAGCAGCATGTGGTGACAGCAGCCACCCGCACGCTGAACGTCACGCTGAAAACAGACGCGCAACTGATGGATGAAGTGGTAGTGGTGGCTTACGGCGTCCGTAAGAAAGGAACCATTACAGGTTCGGTTTCCACCGTCAAGTCCGAAAAGCTGGAGAATGTTCCGGCAGCCGGATTCGACCAAGCTTTGCAAGGACAGACCCCCGGCTTGATGGTGCTGTCCAATTCGGGTGAGCCCAGCAAGGCCGCAACGTTCCAGATTCGGGGTACCAACTCCATCAATTCGGGGACATCGCCCCTATTCATCCTAGACGGCGTGCCCATCACCAGTTCCGACTTCAACACCATCAGTCCGGCAGACATCGAGTCCATCTCCGTACTGAAGGATGCTTCGTCTACCTCTATATATGGTGCGCGTGCCGCCAACGGTGTAGTGGTAATCACCACCAAACGAGGCATCGCCATGGACAAGGCGAAAGTGGTGCTGCGCACACAGTGGGGCTTCTCGCAACTGGCCAGCGACAACTGGAAACTGATGAACACCGCCGAACGCATCCAATACGAGAAAGAAATCGGTCTGGACGACGGACAGGACTACGACCTGCTGAGCCAGATAGACATCAACTGGCTGGACATGGTGTTCAACGACCATGCACCGCTGCAAAGCTACGACCTCTCGGTGAGCCGCGCTACCGAGAAGGTGAACTACTTCGTTTCGGGCAGCTTCTACGACCAAGACGGTATCGCACAAGGTTCTACCTTCCGTCGCTACAACCTGCGCTCCAATGCCGACGTCAAGGCCAGCAGCTGGCTGAAGCTGGGCACCAACACCATGGTGGCTTATGAAGAAGTGGAACAGGCCGACGACGGTGCCTATTCGCTCGTCACTCCTATCTCGGCTTGCCGCTTCATGCTGCCCTACTGGAATCCCTACAAGGCCGACGGCTCCATTGCCTCGCAGAGCGACGGTAGCTGGAAGGGAACAAGTCAGAACCCCATCGAATGGATGGACAACAACCCGCTGGTGAACAAGAAGTACAAGGCACTGGCCATCGTGTATGCCGAAATCACTCCCATCGAAGGGCTTACCATCCGTTCGCAGTTTGGTGCGGACTATGCCCATACCACTGCCTTCATGCAGTCGTTCCCCAGCTACACGGCCAACAACAATTCCGGTGTGGCAGGCCGTAGCTCGTACGACACGATGAACCTCACCATCACCAATACGGTGAACTACCGCTTCATGCTGAAGGACCTGCATTCGTTCAACTTCATGGTGGCACAAGAAGGCGTGGACTACCGTCAGGAAGGTTTCGCCGTGACCACCGTGGGACAGAACAACGACTTCCTCACCAACATTGCCTCCGGCACACGCGCTTCCAGCTGGAACGACGCAAGCACCAGCTACAGCTACCTGTCCTTCTTCGGCCGCGGAGAATACAACTATGACAACCGCTATTACGTAGATGCCACGCTGCGTACAGATGCCTCTTCCCGTTTCGGTAAGGACGGACGTTGGGGTACCTTCTGGTCCATTGGCCTGATGTGGGATGCCAAGAAGGAAGCCTTCTTGCAGAAGTACGACTGGCTGACCAACGCACAGGTGTCGCTCAGCACCGGTACGTCGGGTAACTCCTCCATCCCCAACTACGACCATCTGGCCTTGGTGAGCGGTGGTGCCAACTATATGGACACAGCCGGCATCTATCCCTCCAGCAAGGGCAACGAGCACCTGGGGTGGGAACAGACATGGGCCACGAACCTGGGTCTGCACCTTGGCTTCTACAACCGTTACAGCATCGACGTGGAATTCTACAACAAGCGCACCAGCAACATCCTGATGTCCGTACCTACGTCATACGCCAGCGACGCCAGCGGCTATCGGTGGGACAACATCGGTGCCATGATAAACCGAGGCGTGGAGGTATCAGTCAATGCCGACGTCATCCGTACCAAGGAGTTCCAATGGAACCTGAATGCCAACATCTCGTACAACAAGAATGAGATTACCGAACTATACAACGGCGTCAACGAATACGAGATAGGCACCACGGCAACGAAGCTGGTGGTGGGACACTCCTACGGAGAATTCTACCTCAACCGCTATGCCGGTGTAAACCCCACCAACGGCGATGCCCTGTGGTACACCAAGGACGGCGAAATCACCAACGAGTTCAACGAATCGGACAAGGTGATGACCGGCAAGAACTACATGGCTCCGTGGCAAGGCGGTTTTGGCACCACATTGGCATGGAAGGGCCTGACGCTGACGGCACAGTTCAGCTGGGTGGGCAAGCGATGGATGTTCAACAACGACCGCTACTTTGAAGAGAGCAACGGCTTGTACTCATCCTACAACCAATCCAAGCGTATGCTCTACGACCGCTGGAAGAACCCGGGCGACGTGACGGACATTCCGCGCTATGGCGTCACTCCGCAAATGGATACGCGATTCCTGGAGGATGCTTCGTTCCTGCGTCTGAAGAACCTGATGCTGAGCTATAACCTCCCGACCTCCCTGCTAAAGAAGACGAACTTCTTCAGCACCGCACGTGTGTTTGTACAAGGGCAGAACCTGCTGACGTTCACCAAGTTCTCCGGACTTGACCCCGAATCGGCCAGCAACATCTACGCTGCCCAATATCCGATGACCCGCCAATACACCTTCGGACTGGAAGTTTCATTCTAACCCCATCATAACGAGATAATAAATATGACAAAATCAATAAAAACATACCTAGCACTGGCCGCATTGACCCTCTGTTGCTCTTCCTGCCTGGACAAGTTCCCGGAAGACGGAATTCCGGCAGAAGAAGCCATCACTACCGTAGAGGAAGCAGACCAGGCTGTAATCGGAATTTATTCTGCCTTCAAGAGCGGCGCACTCTACAGCGGCTACCTGACCTTGCTGCCCGACTTGCAGACCGACTTGGCGTATGCCGTGAACGGCTACTCCAACGTATATGGCGACATCTGGCGCTGGGAAATCCTAGCCAACAACACCGAGGTAGAAGCCGTATATGGTGCCCTCTACGATGTCATCAGCCGCTGCAACTTCCTGTTGGACTATGCCCCGACGGTACGGGCAAATACCGTTGACGACGACAAGCTGGACCTGCTGGATTCGTACTGCGGCGAGGCCTACATGGCACGTGCCATTGCCTACTCTGAACTCATCAAGCTATTCTGCAAATCGTACGAAAGCGATGAAGAGGCTGCCAACGAACTTGGCGTGGTACTGATTTCGCACTACAACTCGGACGAACCCATCAAGCGTTCTTCGCTGAAGGATTCCTACCAGTTTGTATTGGATGACCTGGACCGTGCCGCCGAATACATGAAGCTGGACGACGACTTCGACCCATCGACCGACGGCGTACTCTACAACACCAGCTACTTCAACGAATACACCGCCTACGCCCTGCGTGCACGTGTAGCCCTCTATATGAAGAAGTACGACGAAGCCGTGAAGTATGCATCCAAGGTCATCGACAGCGACTATTACCTGCTGTCCAGCGCCAGCGAAGCCTATACTTCGACGCAAAGCTATTACAGCTATATGTGGACTTCGGACAACTCCACCGAAATCATCTGGAAGGTGGGATTCACCGTCAACTCCTACGGCAGTGCGCTGGGAACCGTGTTCTTCAACTACGATTACAGCACCGTGAAGCCCGACTACGTACCCGCAACCTGGGTGCTCAACCTGTACGACAGCTACGACTACCGTTACAGCACCTTCTTCCAGACCTTCACCACCGGCTATAGCCACGGACTGACTTGGCCGTTGCTCTACAAATACTGGGGCAACACCACGTTCACCAGCAACCAGATTCTGCATACCTCCATGCCGAAGGTGTTCCGTCTGTCGGAGCAATACCTGATTCGCGCCGAGGCCTACGCCGAACTGGGCGACTACAACAGTGCCGGCAAGGACATCACCACCTTGCGTGCCGCCCGCTACTACAACTATGGCGGTTCCACCACCCTCACGGCAAGCAATGCCATGACCGTCATCGAGGAGGAGCGCGTGAAGGAACTCTACATGGAAGGTTTCCGCCTGACCGACCTCAAGCGTTGGCACAAAGGCTTTACACGCGAACCGCAGAGCCAAAGCATCTCCAACGGCAGCAGTCTGAAGGTTGAAGCCGACGACCCACTCTTCGTATGGCCTATCCCACGCCACGAAATCGAGGCACCGGGGGCTGACATCGAACCGAATGAAAGTAACCAATAAGTGAGAAAGGAATAAGAATGATGAAAAAGCTTTTTATAGGAATAGCCGCTGCCTGCGCACTGATGATCTCGGCGACGGGATGCGAGGAAGAGCGCACGACGTACAGCGGACCTAACTACATCGCATTCTCCGACACGCTGTACGAACTGCCCGTGCAGAACAGCGAGGACTATTACGACATACCGGTAGTGGCCACGCAGACGAGCGACCAAGACCGTACGCTGGCGGTAGAAATCATCGACAAGAGCAGCAACGCCATCGAAGGCAAGCACTATGCGCTGGAATCGAACACCATCACCATCAAAGCCGGCGAGCGCGTAGCCAACGTAAGAGTGCGCGGCATATACGAGAATATCGGCGTCAGCGATTCGCTGGGATTTGCCCTGCGACTGGTTACACCGGAAGATACGCACTGGAGCCTGTACGGTATAGATGCCAAGGTGGTCTTGATAAAGAGGTGTCCGTTCGACATCAATGAGTTCACCGGCTACTGCGTACTGACCTCTACCTATTTCTACAGCTACATGACCAGTACGGACCTGCGGCTGATACAGTCGGAAGTAGATCCGGATAATGAAAACACCATTATTCTGAAGAATTACTTCTACGACGGCTACGACGTGAAAGTGAAGTTTACCACCGACGACCTCTGGAATCCGCTGATTGAGACGGAAGACCAAGTGTTCGGCCCGACGGACGAAGCTTTCGGCACTATCTACGGCAATGGCAAGATTATGATGTCACAGCCCAGCTCGGTTTATTCCTATTACAGTTCGTGCGAACACTTCATCCTGCAATATATGACGTTGCGTGTGGATAATGTGGGCACCGTAGGAACTTTCGTCAACGCAGTAGAATGGATTAGCGACGACGAAGCCGAGAAACTTAAACGAGAAGGATATTAAAAAACAGTATGATTTATGAAAAGTATTAACTCTAAACAATTAGGAGGCTTTCACATGAAAAAGAACAAATTAAGCTGGCTTTTCCTAAGCCTGATGATGACAGCATTGTCATTGGGTATGTCCGCTTGCTCGGATGATGAAGAAACAGTACCGGAATTCCCCACTGCACAGACCATCAGTTGCAGTGCCGGTGACACCCCTACATTAGCTTTCACGGCCAACATGACCTGGCAGCTATCCTCTAGCGCACTTTGGTGCAAATTCGTATCAAACGGAACTGAATATACCGACCTGACAGGAGAAGCCGGAACACAGAGCATCAGCCTCAAGATTACGGATGATGCACTGAACTTCACTGAAAGCACTGCCAAAATCACGCTGACAATGGGCGGACAGAGCCAAGAAATAGCTACCGTCACCCGTGCCGCAGATACTTACGACGTAACATTGCTGGATGGGGAGAATGAACTCAGCACAATCGCCATCGGTACTACCGGCGACCTGACGATTACGGTAGAGACAAACTTTAAATATGCCCTCGACCTGTCTTCGGACAAGTTCACCTTGATCCAAGTGAAAGGTTCGGAAAACCAATACATCATCGCAGTTGCCGAAGGTTATCAGAAGAACCCCATCGCCGAAACAGAAGATGTGAAACTGAGCATTCTCAATGAGAATAAGGACAAGATCAAGGAATATGCAGTCACTTATACCGGTATGGATCCGAATAGCATCAAGATTTCCGGAGTTAACAAATGGGGATGGAGCGTAACCATGGACGGAACGGACTTCAGCTATACAGACCCGGCTAGTCAGGCAACCGTCTCCGTAGGAAATTCAGTTACTTACACGGTAACGGCCTTGAACGATGACTATCAATTCTTCTATATGCTAGAAGGTGGTGGCCAATATTGGTACTATGCCGAAGGAGATGAAGGCTTATGGTTACACGCCACTAAAGACGGAGAAAACGTAACCATTAAGGCAGATGCAGTCTCCTTTGCAAGTAAAGGTTATGTATTCGCATTCCCCGCCGCTAAATACGAAACGGTTATGGCATCTACCAACATCAATAAAGCAATAGATGAAAGCTTCATTGACACGTATCAGTCAAACGTGATTATGGAAGTATCGCAGAAGAATGCATCCACCGGCTTCACTGTCAGAAATGGTCTGACTTGGGAGACACTTGACTGCCAACTGTACACTGGAGATTATCTTGAGCCCTTCAACAGCGAATACAGTGTATCAGCAGAAAACATTTACCAAGTAACTGCATCTGCCGGAAGTTCTCTAATGGCCTATCCTTCATTGTCCGCAACTGAATGGGAGGGCAACGCAGTTGCGTATGACTCCAGCCTTCAGACCATTGAAGGTATCCTCGAACCGAGCTATGATGAAACAGGTATGATGTATCTGCAAATTTCCATTCCGTCCACTCAGGAAGGTTTCATGTTCGTAGTATTCAGAGGAACAGATTACTTGAACAAGAAAATTCTCTTTATCAACATACAATAATCATTCAATCTATCGCACTTTATGAACCACATTCATAAATCATACTTTAAAACCTCCCTCCCCCACCTCATCGTCAGCTTGCTGGCGATGCTGGTGGTAGCGGTGGGATGTTCTGACGACAAGGATGATTTGCAAGGCCAATACGGCTACGTGCAATTCAAACTGTACAAAAGCGCATCCTACAGCAACACGGAGACCACCCGTGCCAGCAACGCACTCGACCTGCTGGCCGATGCACAAAAGCTGGAAATAGTGATGCAGTACAACAACTCCACCATTTCGCAGTCATTGGTACTGAATTCCTACAACGCAGAAAACTCGGAATACGGGTTGCGCAGCGACAAACTGCAACTGCTCACCGGCGAATACACCATCATCGGCTTTCGTGTATACGACAAGCTGGACCAGCAACTGCTGAGCGGTGACGGCGGCAGCAACAACACCTTCTCCGTAGTAGAAGGCGGCATGACCGTACACGACCTCACGATAAGCGTCTCCGAGCGTGGTCTCATCAGCTTCAAACTGGTAAAAGACCTTGTTCAAAGCCGCGCCGAAGGTGCATCCTATCCCTTCGGGAACATCAAGGCTGTAGACGTAATGCTGAAGAATCTCTTCACGCAGGAAGTAACCACCATCAAGAGTCTGAAAGTGACCTATACGGAAGACTTTGCCGACGGTTCGGCCGACGAAGAGCGTTACCCCAACCAGAATGCCGAAACATCCTACGCCACTTGCGACAGCGTAATGTGGCTGGCAGCCGGCAACTACAGCATAAGCGGCTACACCACTTACTCTGACAAGAATGCCAAGAACGCACTGGAAACGGCAAGCGTAAGTGCTTCCAAAACTTTCACCGTGAAAGATAACGCAGAGACTGAAATCGAAGTACCCATCCGCCTTTCGGAGACTGCCGAGTACATCAAAGACTATCTGGCCCTAAGAACCATCTGGGAAAGTCTGGGTGGCGAGAAGTGGTCGTACGTAGGCGAAGCAAACGCCATCGGCTGCAACTGGTACT
The DNA here is from genome assembly GCA_030523205.1 of Bacteroides sp. Classification (GTDB taxonomy): domain Bacteria; phylum Bacteroidota; class Bacteroidia; order Bacteroidales; family Bacteroidaceae; genus Bacteroides. The sequence goes on along the minus strand of JAUNJD010000022.1, from coordinate 15,697 downwards.
TCAACAAAGATATAGATATGTGGGGCGACCAACCGGGCGTAAGCCTGGACAGCGACGGTCGCGTCAGCTCGCTCAACCTCTCCGGATTTGGCATCAACGGCGTAATGCCCGACGCCATCGGACAACTGACCGAACTGCGAGTGCTGAACCTAGGCACCCACGAAGAAACACTGGGCGGACACCTCTTCGACGAGGTCACTGCCAACATGACTGCCGAAGAGCTGAATACCCTCCGCATGGACTATGCCAAGCGTTTCCTCGACAAGAGTGTGCGCAGCGGTCTGTCCGAGATTCTGCAACAAGACCTCAAACGTGAAGAGCCGACCACCACTGCCACTACCCGCAGTGCAGGCAGCCACTCCTCGCAGCCCATCACACGTGCCGACGTGCAGAGCGGCGTCATGACCAACAACCTGACAGGCATATCGAAGGCCATCATGCGACTGACCGAACTGCAACAGCTCTACATCGCCAACTCCCCCATCACCGTTGACAAGTTCTTCCGCGACATCGAACCGACTTCGGAGTTCTACGCCGAGAGAGACCAACTGAGCTGGGAGAACCTGGACGGACTGACCGACATCGAGATATACAACTGCTCCAAGCTGACCGGCCTGCCGATGGAGATGCTGAGCCAACTGCCCGGCATACAGATTCTGAACATCGCCAACAACACCGGCATCTCCGGCGAACAGCTCAAAGCCGACTGGGAAGCATTGATTGACGGCAAGTCGGGCACACAGGTACAGGGCATCTACATGGGCTACAACAACCTGGAGGAATTCCCCGATTATTCCTACCTGAGCCGCATGACGAAACTGGGTCTGCTGGACTGCACCAACAACAAAATCAAGAAGGTTCACCCCTTCGGCAAAGGCATTCAGCTGACAAAGTTCTACTTGGACCACAATCAGATAGAAGAGATTGAACCGGCGGAAGATGGCTACTTCTTCGGATACGACGACGTAGAAAGCTTCACCTGCACCTACAACAAACTGACGCAGGTGCCCGACATCTTCAATGCCAGAATTAAATATATCATCGGCGAAGTCAGCTTTGCCTACAACCAAATTACAGGTTTTGAGAACGGAGATTCCTATAAAGGCATCAACGCCAGCGAAATCGACCTTTCCTACAACCAACTGGAGGAGTTCCCCGGCGTACTGTTCAGCACCGGATCGCCCATCAGCATACTCAACCTGCAAGGTAACGGCATGAAGACCATCCCCGAAGGTTCGCTGCAAGGCAGCAAGGCCCACTATCTAGTTACGCTCGACCTGAGTTTCAATAAGCTCACCGACTTGCCCGAAGACTTCCTGCCCGAGACGCTGCCCTACCTGTATGGTCTGGAACTGAGCTACAACTGCTTCTCCAGTTTCCCCGTACTGCCGCTCAACATTGACCGACTGACAGTATTGGGCATCCGTCACCAACGCGATGAAAACGGTAACCGCTGCTTGCGCGAATGGCCCACCGGACTGTATCAATGCCCCAGCCTGATAGCATTCTACATCGGTTCCAACGACCTGCGCAAGATTGACGACACCATCTCGCCGTACATCCGTATCTTCGAAATCAAGGACAACCCCAACATTTCCATTGATATGAGTACGCCGTGTGCTTACATCGCGTCAGGATACTACACACTGATTTATGACAAGACCCAGGACATTCGTGGCTGCTCCAGCCTCGACCTGGAATAAATAACGTGAAAGAATGACGAATATGAAACATCTACTGAAAATAGCTTTAGGAATCATCGCCTGCGCAGGCCTGTTGGCATCGTGCGATGACGACGAAAATACAATCAGCGGCTTCTCGCTGGACAAGCAAGACATCACCGTAGGTGCTGAAGGCGGTACGGAGGAAATCAACATACAGTCGGATGCCGAGTGGGTGGCCATTGCTTCCGAACCGTGGGTCACGGTTTCGCCGGCCAACGGAATCGGCTCGACGGTGTGCACCGTGTCCATCGACACAACGCTGGTCAACGACCTGCGCGAAGCCACCATCCGCTTCACTCCCAGCGGACAGACAGCCACCAACGTCAGCGTACGTCAGACGGGCTACGGCAAGATTATCCACATCGACGAGCCTGAACTGGAAATCGAATCGACTTCCTCAACGAAGTATTTCGATGCCGTAGTGACGACCAACATCAAAAGCGTAAACATCAGTGTGGAGTATGAGAACGGTGACGAAAGCTGGCTCACCACCACTACCTACACGCTGGACCTGACTAGTACCGTAGATCGCGGCGCACGCCCCCGCACCACGAAGATTCGCTTCAACTGGAAGCTGAATCCCGACCCCGAAGTGCGCATTGCCAAGGTGAATTTCACCTCTGCCGATGCAAGCGACGTGCTGGAGAATCCCGCCGTGCTGACCGTAACGCAGAAGGCCGCTCCGAAGATTGAAGACAACCGCGCGGGCGACTCACTGGCACTGCTCCTCATCACCGAGCAGATGGGCACATCCGGCTGGGACACCAGCGAAAATATGCGCAACTGGGACGATGTCGGCCTGTGGGAAGCCACCGACAAGGACCTGCCTTGCGAAGAAGCCATCGGCCGCGTACGCTCGGTTCTGTTCACCTTGTTCAACACCACGGAAAGTCTGCCACAAGAGGTACACTACTTGACGTATCTAGAATCGCTGACCTTCCAAAGCAATACGAACACCATGCTGAAGAGCATTGCACTGGAAAGCGACATCTGCAACTTGAAGTATCTGAAGAAGCTGAAAATCATGGCCTACGGTCTGGTTTCCCTGCCCGACGACTTCAAGAATCTGGGCAGTTCGCTGGAAAGCCTCGACCTGAGCAGCAACAACTTCAAGGACATCCCCAGCATACTGACGCCTGAGAACTTCCCCAAGCTGAAAGCGCTGTACTTCACCGGCAACCGCCGTTGGGACACTACCGACTTGCGCAAGGAGCCCAACTACGACAACGGACTTGGCTTCCACATCGACCTTGAGACATCCGAAACCCTCAAGCGCCTCTTCCTGTGGAACGGACTTGACACGCTGCGTCTGTCGTACAACTACATCGAAGGCCACCTGCCCGATTTTGAAGTAGGCAAAGACGGTGTAGAAGCCTATACGCAGGAGGACATCGACACCTTTGGCGGCGACACCATCCAATACCTGCTGGGCAAGCCGAAGATTATGCCCAACATGAAGTGGCTGAGCATCAACCTGAACTTCCTGACCGGCAACCTGCCCGAATGGATACTGTATCATCCGCATCTGCTCGACTGGTATCCCGAGACGTTGATATTCAACCAAATGGAGAACGGACGCGACTCTGACGGAAACGTCGTGAAATTCGACAACGAACCGAAAGACTTCGAATACTACTATACGGCATTCCCGAAGTTCAGAGAGAAATATGAATTCCAAGAAATAGAAGAGGAAGAGTAAATATGAAAAAGATTTATTTATATACCATCGCCTTGGCCCTTCTGATGGGAGCTTGCAGTGACAACGACCTTATCACACCCGACGCAGAGACTCCTGCTACCCCCGGCACCGAGTTGCCCGCTGACGCAACCGAAGGCGAACTGCTGATTAAGTTCAAACCCGAGATGACCGACCTGCTGGACCAAGCGCTGCAAACGCGCTCCGGCTCAGGGGTAGCTACCCGCTCGGGCATACCATCTACGGACGAAGTGCTCTCCATCCTCGGGGCGTACCACTTTGAACGTGTATTCCCCAAGGACACGAGGAACGAAGAACGTACCCGCGAAGCCGGACTTCACCTGTGGTATCTGGTGCGCTTCGACAAAGGCACTGACCTGAAGGAAGCCGCCGAACGGCTGATGCAGCTGGGCGAGGTTTCCAAGATACAGGGCAACCCCACCATCAAGCGCTCCTACACCAACAAGCCCATCGTGCTGAGCGAGGCCGGCAAGCAAAAGATTACCCGTGCCACAAGTGGTGAATACCCCTTCAACGACCCCGAACTTCCGGCACAATGGGGCTACATCAACCGAGGCAACTACGACTTCGACAACAACAACGACTATTCGCAGAGCATCGCCGGAGCCGACGTCAACTGCGAGGCTGCTTGGGAAGTCTGCACGGGCGACCCTTCGATTATCGTTGCCGTGCTGGACGAAGCCGTGATGTGGGACCATCCCGACTTGGCTGCCAATATGTGGGTGAACGAGGGAGAAACGCTCTACTCGCAGACTGATGCCGACGGAAACGGATACAAGGGCGACGTTCACGGATACAACTTCGTGAAGGACGGTGCCCTGTCGTATAGCTCGAACGAGAACACCGGACACGGCACCCATGTGGCCGGCACCATTGCCGCCGTCAACGGCAACGGCATCGGTGTGTGCGGCATTGCCGGAGGAAGCAACGGACAAGGTGGCGTGAAGATTATGTCGTGCCAACTGTTCGACGGCAATTCGGGTTGTACATTGCTCGGCGAGGCCAGAGCCATCAAGTATGCTGCCGACAACGGTGCCGTCATCCTGCAATGCAGTTGGGGATACAACTCGGCGCTCTCCAACACCGTACAGGGTTACACGCCCGGTCCGGCCAGCGAAGAGGAATGGGCAGAGCTTTATCCCTTGGAAAAAGAATCGCTGGATTACTTCATCAAGAATGCCGGGTCGCCCAACGGAGTGATTGACGGCGGATTGGCCATCTTCGCCGCGGGCAATGAATACTCGGGTATGTCGGCCTTCCCCGGAGCCTACTCGGGCTGCATTGCCGTAGGCGCATTGGCTGCCGACTACACTCCGGCCGCCTACACCAACTTCGGTACGGAGGTCGATTTCTCGGCTCCCGGTGGCGACAGTGACTACTACGGCATCATAGGTATGTCGGACGACGACCTTGAAGGCGTGCAAGGCACTGTACTTTCTACGCTGATTTCCAATGGCGAACCCGTCTATGGCTATTTCGAAGGTACGTCTATGGCGTGCCCGCACGTGGCCGGCGTGGCAGCTTTGGGACTGTCGTATGCCGCACAGCAGCGCCGTCACTTCACCGAACAGGAGTTCGTTGAGCTGATGACCCGGTCGTCGCGCGACCTCGACAGTTGGTATGCCAATGGCGTGAAGACCTACTACTACAACCACACCAGCTACGGTGCTTCGCCCACACAGATGGAACTGACGCAATACCGCGGCAAGATGGGACGCCTGATAGATGCCGGTGCCCTGCTCGACCTGATAGCCGACAACGGCACGGACATGAAGGTACCCAACGTGTATGTGGCACCGGGCAAGACGGTGACACTGGACCTTGCCACCTTCTTCAAGAATGGTGAGAACCTGACGTACAGCTTCAGCACAGCCGATGCTTCCATCGCCACGGCCAGCGTATCGGGCACGGTAGTAACCGTGACCGGCGTAGCCACCGGTAGCACCACCGCCACCGTGACGGCCAGCGGTTCGGCTGCACAGACCATCACAATCACCGTACGTAAGAACGCCAACGATGCCGGATGGATGTAATCCTCTGAAACCGAAAGATTGACAGATGAACACTATCAGAAAGCTCATATCCCTGTTGCAACTCTGCCTCCTGCTGGGTGGAATGATGCTTCCGCAATGCCTCGGCGCACAGGAAGCCTCCACCCTGTCGAGGGCGCAGATTGACTCGCTGGTCAACCCTCCCGTATGGAAGGATGGCGAAAAGCAGTTGCGCTTCACGCAGTTGCGTCAGGACATCGGCACGCTGAGCGAAGACGATGCCCCCGTACACCGGCAATTCACCTTCCGCAACATCAGCAGTTCGGGCATCCGCATCGTACGGATAAGTACCGGATGCGGTTGCACCACCGCCCGTTGTGAGCCGGAGACTATCGCCGCAGGCGGTACAGGCACCATCGTGCTGACGTACAGCCCAAAGGACCGTCCCGGAACGGTAGATGTCTCGGCCTACGTCTATACGGAGGAATCGGGCAAGCTCCCCGCCGCACGCCTCAGCCTGACGGGCAACGTCACCGTCTCGTCTGACGTATGGAAGCATTTGCCATTGGCGGCAGGCCACCTGCGGCTGAAGTGCAAACGGGTGACATTCACGGAGGTCACCTCCTCCACCCGCCCGTCGGAGCGCATCGTGTGTGGCAACAGCGGACAGACTCCCTTGAAGCTCACCGCCAACCTGCTGCCCGACTACGCCAGCTTCCACACCGAGCCGGCCACGCTGCAACCGGGCGAAGAGGGCGACCTCGTCATCACCATAGACGGCAGCAAACTGCCTGCCACGACAGGGCCGTCCATCCGGTTCTCCGTACTGCTGGAAGGCATCAGCGGACGTCCGTCGGAGCGCATGATAAGTGTTGAGATAAAAAGACAATAAACGATAACTAAAGAAAAAAAGAATATGAAGACCCTTTTCAGAATGATGGCCCTGTTCCTGCTGCTCTTCGGCTTCAGCGCGTGTAGCGATGACGACGAGGTGGTAACCGAACAGCCGCTCACCGTAAACTACGCCAACCTAAGCGGCACATGGAAACTGACCGAATGGAACGGTCAGCCGCTGGCCGACGACACCTACTGCTACATCACCTTCGTACGCAAGGACCACACTTACTTGATGTATCAGAAGTTCGACAGTATGTATGCCCGCCTCATCACCGGCACCTTCACTATCGAAGAAGACGATTACTTGGGCTACCTCATCAGCGGCACCTACGACTACGGTCGAGGCGACTGGAGCAGCACGTACATCGTGAACGACCTCTACTCTTCGTCCATGACGTGGATTGTAGAAGATGACGCCAGCGATGTGTCCAAGTACGAGCGTTGCGACAGCGTACCCGAGGACATCGTCAACGAAGCCCGCCCCCAATGACAGGAGGCTAGAGGATTCACCTCGAAAAAGAGACTCTAACACAAGTTTTCTCTCCCCAATAGGCACAGGCTGCATAGATTCGGTTTATGGGTCTGTGCCTTTCTTTTTGTGACTTATAATATTTGTAATAGACAAATCTGTCCATTGCTAATGGACAGATTCAGAAAAAAGAGGAAACCCGAATGATTGACATCGCCATCACAGTACAATAGTATCGCTATCACAGGCGTGATAACGACCCAAAGAATGTTTATTCTTTCCAAAAGAAAGATAATTAAAAGGCAAATGATTGGCAACGTCCAAACATATCCATACATTTGCAGCAAAACAATGTCAGCATACACACAACTACGTAAAACTTCTTAAATGAAACATATATAGTGGATTAAAACAAAATGTAACAATGAAGAAAAAGAGCCTTTCTTGGATGTTGGCGCTCGTTGCGACCCAGTCGGTCATGGCGGCAGCATCGGTTTCAGGGAATGACGTTGCTCTGAAATTCAATCCGCAGGGAAGCACGGACAAGGTGCTTCGGATGCCGGATGGAAAGACCGTCAAGTATCGTGCCTACGAGCACATCTACTACGTTACGAATGTCGAAGACTCGACTTATCAGTACCTCAACTTCTACGTCCCCGAGTCGGTCTATGCCTCGGGAAATGACGATGTACCCATCTTGCTGCGAACCTACGTGGGCGGCTATATGGCGGCCAAGGCCATGGAGCCTTCGGGCACCGACGCCACGGGCCGCGCCCTGCTGGAGGGATATGCCGTCTGCATACCCGGTGCACGGGGCAGCAACTCCATTGTGGAAAAGAACGGCAAGCAGATATATACGGGCCGCATCCCTGCCGGACTGCTCGACCTGAAGGCCGCCGTCCGCTACCTGCGGCTGAACGACGGACTGATGCCCGGCAATGCGGAGAAAATCATTACGGACGGCACCAGTGCCGGCGGTGCCATGTCGTCGTTGCTGGAAAGCACGGGCAACTCGCCCCTCTACGACGATTACCTGAAGAAGATGGGAGCTGCCGACGCCCGCGACGACGTGTTTGCCGCCGTATGCTACTGCCCCATCACCGACCTCGAACACGCCGATATGGCCTACGAATGGCTGTACCAATGCACCAACACGAAGGTGCGCCAACTGACGGAGGAGCAGCAGAAGATATCGGCCGAGCTGGCCGAGGCTTATCCCGCCTACCTGAACAGCCTGCAACTGAAAGCACCGGACGGCACGCTGCTCACCGCCGACAACTATCTGGACTACGTGAAGTCCTTCCTCATCCAATCCGTGCAACGGGCGCGAAACGAGGGTTGCGACATACCGGACAGCATCGGCATCACGCTGAACGAACGGCAAATGCCGATGATGGGCAACCGTCCGCCTGCGTTCGACAAATCGACCCGCTTCAAGCCCAAAGACGGCATTCGCCGACCGGATGCAGGCAACGGCACACCGACGCCTCCCACCGCGAACAACCGTCGGGATGCAGCAGCTGCCCCTGCCGACATCGATGCCCGCCAAGCCCCCTCCTTCGGTCCGCAAGGCATCACCATGCATAAGGAGCAAGGCGAATTTGTGCTGGACATCGATATGCCCACTTACCTGAACTACGTGGCCACCACCGCCGCACTGAAACTGCCGCCCGCCTTCGACACACAAGGCGTGCTGCCGGGCAACACCGATTCGGCCGAGAACCGTGCCTTCGGCAATGCCGAGGGCAGCAGCGTGAACTTCACGGCCTATGCCATCAGCAAGGCAACGAACGGCAAGACCCAAAAAGTGGACGAAGCCCTGCGCACCCGCATCTATCTCATCAACCCGATGAACTTCATCGCTGACGCCGGAAGCACCAAGGCGCAGCACTGGTACATCCGCCACGGCGCACGCGACCGCGACACCTCCTTCTGCGTGCCCATCAACCTGGCCACCAAGCTGATGAACTGCGGATACGACGTCGATTTCCGCCTGCCGTGGAACCGTCCCCACTCCGGCGACTACAATCTGGATGATTTGTTTGAATGGATAGGCAGCGTGACGCGCTAAACGTCAGCGAACGATATACAAGGCGAGGGGCATATATGCGGAGCACGATGCGCATATATGCCCCTCGCGCTGGAAATATAGATGCAGCGGGAGGGAAATATATAGCCGACGGGAGGGAGATAGTGAAATAACAAGAATACAAAATTCAGCAGCACAGTATCCTACAAAAAAAGATATTCAGCTTCCGAATAGAAGGAAGTAAAAAACAAATGCATTATCTTTGGCAAATAAATGCGGATAAAAACAATAAGTATGGCACTTGCAATAAACATAGAAGACCTGCTGAATAAGCAAAAAATTGAATCTAACCGGATTGAGTTCAAGAAAGGTTGGAATCCGGGAAGCATTTATCATAGCGTGTGTGCTTTCGCCAATGATTTTGATGACCTCGGTGGCGGCTACATTGTAATTGGAGTTGATACAGACGATGAGACAGGGGTTGCCATCCGTCCTGTTGAAGGAATATCCACAGAAAAGATTGATGGTATTCTTCAGGATATTGTAGGCTATAATAATAAGATTACACCTTACTATATGCCTCGAACAAGTGTGGAGGAAGTAGATGGAAAGTCTGTACTAGTAATATGGTGCCCTGCCGGTATCAACCGCCCGTACTCTGTACCTGAGAATGTGACAGCCAAGAACCATACCAAGGAATATTTCTATATTCGCAGTGGTACGAGCAGTATTATCGCTAAAGGTGAGGTGCTTGACGAACTGCGTGAGCTGGCAAGCCGTGTGCCGTTTGATGAGCGGGGAAACGGTGATATTCAACCAACAGACATTTCGATGATTCTTCTCCGTGATTATCTTGCTAAAGTAGGCAGCAAACTTGCCGACGAAGTGGCTTTGAGGCCTTTGGACAAGATACTTGACCAAATGGAACTCTACACTGGTCCAAAAGAAAACAGGGTCATTAGAAATGTAGCGGCAATGATGTTTTGCGAAAATCCGAGTAAGTTCTTCCCTTACACTCAAATTGATGTGGTAACATTTCCAAATGGAAAACTAAAAGACCCCAACAACTTCACAGAAGTGACATTCAAGGGCTGTATTCCACAGATGATAAAGCAAACTATGGACTATATCAAGAGTAACATCTTGAAAGAATATGTACGTAAAGTTGCAGGACAGCAGGAAGCCGAACGATATTGGAATTATCCCTACGAAGCCGTGGAAGAAGCCGTTGTAAACTCATGTTATCATAGAGATTTCCTACAACATGAACCTATTGAGATTACGATAGAACCCGAAAGTATCTCAATTCTCAATTGCCCGGGACCGGACCGTAGTATATCAAAAGAAGCCATAGAGAAAGGTGATATGCTGAAAAGCCGCCGTTATCGCAATCGTCGTTTAGGGGATTTCCTTAAAGAACTAGACCTTACAGAAGGACGTTCAACAGGCGTTCCTACCATTCAATCCAAACTAGCCGAAAATGGTTCACCACGTGCGACTTTTGAAACGACAGATGACCGTCTGACATTTTTGGTGACGATTCCTGTCCACAAAAGTTGCTTGGAAGGCTTGGAGGCAGAAATGAAAAATTCAAAGAAGAGTTCGGGAACTCAATCCAAAAGTTCGGGAACTCACCCCAAAAGTTCGGGAACTCGTCAAAGGAATATAGATAGGGTATTAGAACTAATAGCGGCTGACCCTCAAATAACCGCCCCTAAAATAGCAATGTTTTTGGGTATATCCACTCGTGGGGTGGAAAAGAATCTTCGTGCATTAAGAGAGGCTGGTGTAATTAGACGTATAGGGTCTCCTACATTTGGTGGCCATTGGGAGATTGTTAAAAATAAGGGTGAGTAATGTACAATCGCTGTTTAGTTTGACTTTAGTCGGATATACACCGGAAATCTATAACCATTGATAATCAACTACACCACAATTTAAAATTAAGCGTGGAACCGCTTCTCACGAAGAAGTTCCACGCTCGTTTTTTCTACTCTTGTGTGTTTAAAAAGATCTTATTGTTAATTATTAATGAGGGAATAGTTCATTCTGTTGTAGTGGGGTCGTACCTGTAGATGCAGGGATAATACATGCTCGCCTGATTGCTTACGCGGGTGCTGCTCGAAGGCGTGCCCGTGAAGGTGTAGAAGTACAGGCGTTCTACGGCGCGGCTGCTCCACGAACCGTTGTCGGTCAATTCGAAGTAAGTCACTCCCTCCTCCGAATCGTAGCTGATGACCATGTCGGCCGATACGGTGGTGGAATAAGTGATATAGCCGCCGCCACCCAAGATGTCGTAAACGTAGTAGTCGCCAGACGTGCCGGCCAGCTGCGCATTGGGTATCACCATCTCCATCGTTTCGGAGTCGAACGTAAGGGCAACGGTCCAGTCTTTTTCGGTCAGATACAGCCCCGTCTCGCTCAGCTCGCCCGCCATAGAGTACATGGTGCCAGACGAATTGTAATATATCAGGTAGCAGTCGCCCGCAAGGTCGTTGGCAAACTCGTACTGCGTCACCTCCATCTCGCCCGAGAAGGTGGTCGAGGCGTAGGTCAGCGTTCCGGTACGGATGTGTCCGGTGGTGTTCTCCGTGAAGGTCACGGTCAGTTCATCACCGTCAATCGATGCCGTAAACCAGTCGCTGTCCGTCGAGATGGTCAAGTCAACGTTGGTGTTGACGGTGTAGGTCAGCGAGTGGGCCTCGTCGGAGTCGGTGAGAATGGAGCTTCCGGCACTCAGCTGGAAGATAAGTCCCGTCTGCTGAACGGACACGTTCACCGAGTCCGTGCCGCAGTACAGCGTCAGCAGGGAGGCACGTCCTTCGAGATTGCCGTTTTCGGTGACCGACACGTTGACGGTGTTGCCGCTGATGGAGGCCGTACACCAGTCGCGGTCGGTGGTCACGGTGACGTCGCCCGTGGCTGAGAATTCCACCGTGCCCTCGCCGGCTGCTGCCTGAAACAGCACGTCGGACGAGATAATCTCAATGGAACTTTCGCTGCTCGAATATGTACTCTCATCGTCTGAGCAGGCCGTAAGACCCGTCAGGCCGGATATGGTCAGGAATATATAAATAAACTTCTTCATAATCAATTGTTTTTAGTCAGATTTTGTATGCTAGTGATACTGCGGCTACCTCCAATGTACCACGAAGTATCACTAAAGCTGGAATAGCTACCATTATAATATCGCAAATAGAATGAATTTACTGAATAACTACCCCAGTAACCATTATCTTCCCATGTATAAACGGGGTTCTCTTCATCGCCATTCCATACAGAATCCATACCGACATTCGAATTTGCAATCAGATAGCCCTTGGTAGAGTCATAGGCACAGAGCCACACATTGTTACTATTGTGCGTACCTATAATTTGCGCACACCATGACAATGTGCCGGATGATTTCACGTAGTTCAGCGTAACGGTATAATTTTCATTCAACCCACTCATTATATAAGAAGAGTTATCACCGGCAGGTGTTAATGTAACAGCAATAGACGAATTAGTACCGTAGTTCAGCGTATATTCGCCTTCGTAGTCAGCGTATGCACGCCAGCCGTCGGGGAATACGGCGGTAAGGCTGACTTCGGCCTCGTCGGACAGAAGCATATTGTTGTCGGCATCGACGGTGAACTCGCTCAGTTCCGCATCGCCCACTTCTACGGACTGATAGAAGCGTATGCCCGTGTCGGTCACGGCATAGGCCACGGTGGTCGTCTCGTCGGCAGAGTCGGTAAACGTAATCTGACGGTAGTCCGTGTCGAGGGTCACGGTTGCGGTCTGTCCGGCAATGGTTCCTTCGAATCCGCTGAATATGATGCTGGCATCCATAGCATCCACCTTGTCCAGATAAGTTTCGGCATCTTCGGTCAGCTTGTGCATATACATGGTGTTGGCGGTCTTCTTTCCGCGCAGCGTTATCAGGTCTTCGGTGGCACTGATGATGATGAACTCAAACTCACCCTCGTAGGCCTCGTAGGAACTGGAACTCGGCGTGGAGAAGTAGTGAATCAGCGAGTTGTACGTATCGAAGCTGAGCACGGGGCCGTCGTCGTTCGTTATCTTGTAGTAGGTGGCCTCTTCGTAGGTGTTGTCGCCGGCCAGCTCCGTGCGGGCATATACATACTCGTCGTCGAAGCGCAGCGTATAGACGTAGCCTCCGTAGCTCTGACTGCCCTCGGGGTACATCTCGAACACCCAGCCTTCTTCCGAACTCACCAGCATTTCCTTGGCATTGGCCATGGCCTCCTGCAAGCGGGCCGAGGCATTGGTGTCGAACACTTCGTCGTCGTCTTTCAAGCAGGACTGCAACAATGGGACGCAAAGCATAAGCCCCAGCAGCATGACATATATCTTGTTGATTTTCATAATCGTTCCTCCTTTATTCTATGGTTAAGTCAGTCAAATCAATCTTGCCGGCCTCCAAGTCGTCGGCACGACGCTGAATGGTGTCGCGCAGATCGTCCAGGTCGATGCCCCAGCTTTCGCTCATATACTGCTTGACGAGCGTCAGCTTGGAGTCTATCAGTTCGGCACCATCGTCGCCGGCTTCTTCCATCCACTCTTCCCACTGGTCTTCCGAGTAGCAGATGTACATGGACATCATTTCGGCAAAGTCCTCCGAATATTCCTTCTGAGAGTAGGCGCTGATGTAGCCACGCTCCAGATAGTCTTCATCGTAGGGGTCTTCGCTCCACATATCGGCCACATAGGAATCACCCGTGATGTACTGGTAGGCCGTAGGAAGGTCCACGGTCTGGTTCAGGATGTGGGTGAACTCGTGGTGAATGGTCTTCAGATAATAATGGGTCAGGTTGTTGATGTTCGTCCGATACTGGTCGAGGTAGTTGATGCCCGCCAGCAGAATCTTCTTTCCGCCTTCGGCTGTACCCAGGATGAAGGTACCGTTGTTCTCGTACTCCCATTCGCCTATCAGGAAGAACTCCTTGGGGAAGTAAGCGCGCGTAAAGTCGATGCCGGCAATCTCGTCGTAGGCCTCGATGCAGATGTACTTCAGTATGTGGGCCATCTCCACCGACTGCGTATAGTCGGCCGGCACGGTATAGTAGTCGAGGTCCGACTCGATTTCCTCGTAGCGGTACTTGAAGGCGATGTTGTACGTATTGACGTAGTAGGCTTCCAGCCAAAGGTCGAATTCGTTCTTCACGACCTCGCCGGAGGTGGTAATCACGCTGGTCGGGTCGAGTTCGTCTTCCGAACAAGAGGACCATGTTCCGGCCATCATCAAAATCAGCAATGTATATATAAGATGATATTTCTTCATAATCTCCATATTGTTTTTAATCTGTTAGAAACACGCGTATCAGTCTCTGGGATTGGCTTCGTATCCGGCATCGATTACGCTGGCCGGTATCTGCATGGCGCGGCGCGGGTCGTCAACCGACAGAATATCGACAAGGGTTTCGGGCGTGCCCGAAGCGTTCATCACACGGCGGCAAATCTCGATGCCGTAGCGCTTCACGTCGAACCAGCGCATACCCAGTTGCAAGGTCTCGATGCGGCGGAAGCCCAGCACGCATTGCAGCATACACTCCTGCGTACTGCCTTCGGCATCGATGGTGAAGGCCGGATTGAGGTGCTTCTTGATGGTGGAGCTCAGCGGCTCGGAGTAGTCCACACTGTTGTAGAACTCCGTGATGGACTCTGCCGTCAGCGTCGTGGAAGTCTCCATGAAGTTGTTCATCCAGATGTTCAGGTCTTCGGCGGCGGCATCATAGTCTCCCTGCATAACCTCGGCCTCGGCACGGTTCAGCAAGCATTCGTCGGTGGTAAACGCCGGGAACACGGTGCGGTTGTAGCCGATGCCTGCCACCTCGTCGGTATACTCGAACAGGTAGGGCAGACGCCAGAAGATGGAGAACGAGGCATTGGTGGCCGAGTAGGTCTTGAGGCCGGAATGATAGCCGGAACTGCTGCCCCAGATGTTTGTGGCGCCGGCATCTTCATTATTGGCGGTATAAGGACTATGGGCAAAACGCTTGTAGGTGGTATATGGACCCATGAAGGTGCCCATGCGCGAATATCCCGTCAGCAGCAGCAGGTTGCAGTTCAGCGTAGCGTCGATGTAGTGCTGCGACACGGCGGAGAAGCTCTGCGTCATGCTGCCCATGGTCTCGTAGTCGCGCAGCATGGTCGTGGGAGATGAGCCAAGCACCAAGTCGGCATATTCGATGGCCTTGTCCCACTTCTCATAATAGAGGTAGAAGCGGCAGGCAAAAGCGTAGGCGGCCGTCGGGTTGAAGTGATACTTAGGCACCGTCATGTAGGAATCGCCCACGTTGGGCAGGGCGGCTTCCAAGTCTTGTTCTATCAGTTCATAGACTTCGGCCACGGTATTGCGCTCGTAATCCACCAGCACCGTCGTTTCGGGTTCGGTCATGTAGGTGATGCCCGGGTCGGTGTCGCTCGTCTCACTGTTGTAGTTCAGGGCAAATACATTGACCAGCATGAAGTGGTTGTAGGCGCGGCATATCAGAGCTTCGGCCTGTGCTTGCAGCAGTGTGGTAGTGGTGGCACCACCCATCTCTTCGATGGACTGCAAGGCTTGGTTGGCCACGGCTATGGCGTTGTAAGATGCCTGCCAGAAGTTTTCGGGACTTTCGTTGTCGCTTTCCGTCACGTCTTCCCAGTAATATAACTGCGACATGAAGCGCGAGGAATAGGGATTGTCTTCGCCCATATCGTCCACGTTGTCCGACGCAACCTCCGTCATCATATTGAAATCGTGGTCGGGGTAAGCCGATACCAGCAACGCCGTCACCTTTTCTTCGGTATCAATCGTCGCACGGTTGTCGGGCATCGTGTCAAGATAATCATCACATGCGCCCAATGTCAGCAAAGCTGCAC
>JAUNJD010000253.1 GCA_030523205.1 Bacteroides sp. | reverse complement strand
TATTTATATCTAACCCCTAGGCTCAACCTTGCCAAGGTAGTAACGATACCCGGCAAAGGTTACAACACTGCCCGGCAAAGGTAAAGAAAGAGGACTATTCGCTCTTCATTACTTCCGCCGGATTGGTCTGCATCGCTTCGTTTATCTGCCAAGCGATGGTGCAGAACGAGGTGAGAACCACTACCGCACCTGCCAACAGAAACATCCAAGGCGATAGGGACGCATGGTGATAAAATCCCTCCATATATCGTTGTATCGCCACATAGCTGACGCCCGATGCCACCACAAAGGCAGCCCCCACAATGCAGGCATACTTGCGAAGCAGCAGGCGGAATATGTCCCGCCGCGAAGCGCCGTTCACCTTGCGCAAGGCAATCTCGCGCCGCCGCTGACGGATGTCGTAGAGCGAAAGCCCGAACAAGCCCATGCAGGAAACAAGAATGGCGATGACCGCAAACACCGTGTAGATGCGCACCGAGCGGAGGTCGTCGTGATAGCGGGCGGCTATGCGGTCGGCCACGAACGAATAGGTGAACTCGCCCTCGCCGTTGACTTCGTGGAAAAGCTTCTCCAAGTAGTCGATGGCCTCTTGCCTACGACCGGGGGCTATCGAGAGGATGACGTTCCTCACCCTATCCACATCGCTGAAGCAGAACGCCACCGGACCGACAGGCTGCGACAAATGCCCCAGCTTGAAGTCCTCCACCACGCCCACCACCTCGTAAGGCCTCACCCCGTCGTCGCGGGAGTCAACAGTGTACCACAGCCTTTGCTTGGGCAGTATGCTGACCGCGCCGATGTCGTCGATGTGCAGCATCCTTCGGGCCGTCTCGTTCAGAATCATCTTGTATTGCTTGAATTGGTCCTTCGTGTTATCCCACAATCGGCCTTCCTTCAAACGGAAGCCGAACAATTCCATGTAAGTCTGATCGACAAAACATATATTCATCCGGCAGTCCTCGCCCGTGGAGGCCGTGCATGGCATGTCGAAGAAGGCTTCGTCGTCCATCGGCAGGTCGCCCGAAGTCCAATGGGTGAAGTAGGGCGACTCGTCCAGCTTCCGGCGCACATATTCATCGGTTTGCATCTCTTTCCGGCTAGCGGCTTTCCATTCCTCGTCGCTCTGATACTTTTTATATACACTCTCGTCGGAAACTAATCGGCATTGGATGACGTCGTCCGTGCGGAACCCCAAGTCGCAATGCAGGATGTAGTCCATCTGACGGCTGAAGTAGACGGCGGCAATTATCAGACTGATAGTAATGATATATTGAAGCATGAAAAACAAGAAGCGCGTCATGCCCAACCTGCCGCCCTGCCCCACGGTGCGCAGCGAGCGGATAGGCAGATGGTAGTAATGGCGCACGAAGGGCAGCTGGCTGACGAGTGCCGGCACCAGCAGCCAAAAGAGCAGGGAGACCGACACATCGAACACCCCGTCCGATAGCACCGGTATTTCCAGCCAATGGGCAGTCAGGCCGCGCGTCACCTCCACCACGGTCCACGTCAGCAGCAGCACCGCGCCACACAGGCAGAAGTGCTCGGCATAGAGTTGGGCAAAGATTTCACGTCCTTTGGCACCCAGCACTTTCTTCAACGCAAACTCGCGGGAGCGCTTCAGCATGATGACGGCATTCAGATTGGCGTAGTTGAACAAGCCCACCAAGAGCAAGAGGACGGAAACCCCAAGGAGTATCCGGAGCGAAGCAGGATTGCCGTGGGTCATCATCTGCCCATCCACCGCAATGGAAGTGTTCAGATAGAATCCGTCCAAAGGTATCAGTTGATAGCGGATAGACTGATTGTTGTATGCCCATTGCGTCATAGGCACATCGTTCTTCCGGTTGAGACGTTCAAGGTCCTCCGCACGATGCAGGCGCACCAGTTCGCAGGGTACTCTGAGCCAAAAATCATCGCCTTGCAGCTCTTGCGACAAGATGAGGTCGAACGTCAGCGAAACCTTGGTAGTCGGTTCGCCTATCACCCCCACGATGATGACGGACTTGCCACACGACGCTTGCAAGGTCTCCCCTATCGGGCTACGGCCTTTGAATAGGTGTTGTGCCATCCTGCGGCTGATGATGGCATGGTCGGGAGCCTCCATCCGCAAACTGCCTTCGAGCAGCGGATAGGGAAACATCTGCAAGAAGTTGCTATCGGCCACAAGCGTATGCACGGAGTAGCGCATACGACCCGCCACCACGTAGTCGTCCGGATAGAGGCGGATGCGGCTCATCAGTTCCACGCAGGGGTCGTCCAATGGATTTCGGTAGTTGGGGTCGTTGTTCATGTCTCTGGAGTCGCCCAGCACTTGCCTTCCGTCATCATAGACAACAGTCATCAGAGCTATCCGCTCCAACTCCGGGCAGAAGCGATCCACTCTCCATTCCTGATGAATGTAGCGGACGATAATCAGCGCACACGACAGGCTGAACACCAATCCCAACAGATTGATGACCGTGTATGAACGAGCACGCATCAAGAAACGTCCGGCATATTTCAAATTCTTCATTGTATTTTGTTTTTTTAATTTTGAACACAGAGACACAGAGGCACAGAGATTATTTCTGCTTCAGAGTGCACAGAAAAGAAAATATTTCTGTTTCAGAGTACACAGAGATTATTTCTGTTTTACTTAGCAATGAGTACACAGAGAAAAAATCGATACATAAGACTCTGCGCCCTCTCTGCGACGCAGTTGCCACTCCTTTTAATATAAATCCTCTGTGTCTCTGTGCCTCTGTGTTCATTTAAAATTCTTCATTCTTAATTCTTAATTCTTCATTTAAATTATTATTCACTCTTCACCACCTCCGCCGGATTCTCATTCGCCGTCTGCCATACCCGATGAGCGATGCAGCCCACTATCAGCAAGGCAAGGCCGACAAAGATAACCAAAAACGGGTACAGGCTGATGCTTGCTTGGCGGCTATAACCCTCCACCCAACGCTGCATGACGGCGTACGTCAGCGGGAAAGCGAGGAGAGCCGAGAGGCAAAGCAAGCCCAAGTATTCGCGGAAGAAAAGCAGGAGGATGCTGCCCACCGACGCCCCGTTCACCTTGCGTATGGCTATCTCCTTGCGGCGTTGCTCGCAGGTGAGCATCACCAAGGAGTAGATGCCGAACAAGGCCGTGAATACGCATACCACCGAGGCAAAGCCCAACAAGCGCGTCAGCATGTCCTCCGAGCGCAGAAAGCCGTCATAGACTTCCTGTTCGCTGCTCAGCGTCAAGGGTATGTCCGGCGAGCATTCTGCCGTGTACAGCTGTTCGAGAGCTTTCCGACATTCGCCCCATGTGCCTTCTCGATATTTGAACAGTATGCCCGCATTGCTCCGCATCATGCCCCCTTCCTTGCCCACAACAAACGCCGTGGGCGGCACGGGCAGTGTGGGGCTGACATACTGAAAATCCTTCACCACGCCCCTCACCGTGTATGGCGCGTCGTACGCCGAATAGATGTGCTTGCCCACAGCCTCCTGAGGCATCCACCCCATGCGGCGAGCCAGCGTCTCGTTGATGATGATGTCTTCGTCGATGGAGTCGTCGTTCAGCCAATTGCCGGTCAGCAAGGAGATGCGATAAAACCGGAAAAACTCCTCCTTGCCCAAGTAGAGGTTGACGGAGATAGGCGCATCGGGCTTCCGGTCCATGCCCTCCCAGTTGTCCCACTGCGCTATGGCAAGCTGCCGCAACACCAGCGGGCAATACTCGGGAGGCAGCACAGCGGTAATCATGGGCAGGGCATTCACCTTGGCAAGCAAGGCTTCATAGTCGGCACCCATCACGTAGAAACTGCCGATGTTGTGGAAATCCATGCCCAGATCGCGATGACGCAGGTAGTCCAACTGACGATTTATCAGCACCGTACAGCCGATGAAGGAGAGGCAGACAAAGAGCTGCAACACAATGCTGCCCTTGCGCAGCCGCCGCCCTGCACGCGACCCTGCGCCGGGATGCAACGAGCGGTGCAGCGAACGGCGATAGACCGCGCACAGCAGCCCCACGATAATCAGCAGCAGGACCACCGACACCAGCCCGATGAACAAGAAAGTTCCGGCATAGAAGGTGGTGCGCGATGCGTCGATACCCGTCAAGTGCAGGAAGGCGGGCATGAACAGCTCTATCAGCACAAAGCCCACAAAGACAGCGCACAGCAGCAGTAGCACAAACTCCACGGTCAGCATCGACACGAGCGAGCGGAGGCCTGCTCCGTGTATCATGCGCAATGCCATTTCGCGTTGGCGCACCTTCATGCGATTGATGAACAAACCTGCATAATTGATGATGGCACAGAGTATAATCAGCAATCCCACCGCAGAGAAATAGACGATATAGCGAAAGGTTATCCCGGCTGCCTCGTTGGAGAAATAGTCCTTGGTATAGTGCAATTCGGACAGCGGAGTGAGCAGGATGCGCTCCACACTGTCTTTCAGCCTGGGTGGCAGGTTGGTTCTTATCTTCTCCTCCAACGCCTGCGGGTCGACATCGGGCTTCACCTTAATCAGTATGCGCCAGCTGACGTAGCTCCATGTACGCCCTATCTCGGGATTCCCCAGCATCTCAATGGGGAAGCAAGTGTGCACGCTCGCTGCCTGCACCACGGCGCATATCGTCTTGGTGCTGCGCTGTGTTTTGATTTCCTTCCCTATCGGGTCCCTACCGGGGAAGTACTGACGGGCAGCTTCTTCGGTGATAGCCACCTCGGCATTGCCCTGCGGGTTCATGAAGTTGCGGTTGCCCCTCACTATCTGCACATCCATCAAGTCCATCCATGCGCTGTCGGCCGACGAGAAAGACACGTCCGTGTATTCCCCTTCTATCTCCACCCGCTCCGCCGCAAGATAGAAAGGCACTGCTTCCTCTATCTCGGGGAAATGCGTGGTGAGGTAGTCGGCAAACGGATAGCGCATCCTCGACGTGATTCCCCCTTCGGCGTATGGCTCGTTGGTGCGCACCATGTAGATGCGGTCCGCGTCCTGCCGGAAGTGGTCGTAAGTCATCTCATAGCGTATCCAGTAGAAGGACAGGGCAAAGCAGACGAAGCCGATGCCCAGTCCAAGGATGCTAATGGAAGTCTGCATCTTATACTTCAGCAGATTCCGAATGGCTATTTTCAAATAATGCTGTATCATTGTGAGTTTTTGAGTTCTTTAGTT
>JAUNJD010000252.1 GCA_030523205.1 Bacteroides sp. | reverse complement strand
GGCAACGATTCCGGCGAAATTCAAAGGGTAGGGAACATACCTGATTTGGAGGCGAAAATAACCGTTTTTGTTATGATTTATGATTGATTGTCATCGCTCCGACAGAAGCTTTTTCTTCGTTGAACTCAGTTCCCATACCTATATCCGTAGTGATAACCATACCTGCGGTATCCATAGTGACCATATCCCAGTTCTGTGCCATTGAGCAGCAGGGCCATGTTATTGAATTTATGTTCGGTATAGAGACTATCGATGTTGGGAAGGAGTTCGCGCTCCAGCAGTCCGGCACGGACGAGGAACAGGGTCATGTCCGTCCACTTGCTGATGATGGAGGTGTCGGCCACCAGCTCTACGGGCGGGCAGTCAACGAAGATGTAGTCGTATTGGCTGCGCAAGGCTGTCAGCAGTTGCTCCAAGCGCGGGCTGAACAGCAGTTCCGTGGGGTTGGGCGGGATGGTGCCTACGGGGAGGATGTCCGGCATGGAGCTATCCGCACTGCGTACCACGATGGAATGCCAATCATCTACCTGTCCGCCCAGGTAGTTGGAAATGCCCATCTTGGGCGACCGGACGTAGTGGCTCAGGCTGGCACGGCGCATATCGAGGTCGATGGCTATTACGCGCTTCCCCTTGATGCTGAAGCAGGTGGAGAGGTTGATGGTGACAAACGTCTTTCCGCTGCCCGGATTGAGCGAGGTGAGCATGATGACCTTGTGGGGATTGTCCGTCCTTGTCATGAACTCCAGATTGGTGCGCACCACGCGGAAAGCTTCGTTGACGATGTTGCGGCTTTCGGCCTTCACTACGACTTTATATTCTTCTTTTCGTCTCTTGTACTTCGGACTCCGCTTCGGAAGGTCGAAGTGGAGGAGGCGTTTCTTCTTGCTCTCCGGCACTACCAACGGTATTTCGCCCAGATAGGGTGTGCTCAGGTTCTCCAGGTCTTTGCGGCCACGTAAGCAGGTGTTCATGCTTTCCATCATGAATATGCTGACTGCGGGCAGCAGCAGGCCGATGGCAAAGGCCACGAGCAGAATGCTGCCCTTCTTGGGAGCTGTGGGGAATGAGCTGCCACGGGGAGCGGTGATGACGCGGGTGTTGTAGGCGGTGAATGCTTGCGACAGTTCGTTCTCTTCGCGCTTTTGCAGCAGATAGAGATAAAGCTCTTCCTTCACCTTCTGCTGACGTTCGACGGACAGCAGGTATTTGGCTTGGTTGGGGTTGGAGGCCAACTTGCTGGTGGTGGTGGCTTCCTGTTGGCGGATGCTGCTTATCTGCGTGTTCAGTGATACGATGAGGTTGTCCACCGACTGGATGATGGTCTTCTGCATACTTTGCAGTGAGTTGCCGAGGTCTATCACCAAGGGGTTCTTCTCGCTACTGTTGGCTATCAGTCGGTTGCGGTTGAGCACCATGCTGTTGTATTCGCCTATCTGGCTCTCGATGTTGCTGTTGGCTATGCCCGAGTTGGTGGGCAAGGGTTGGTTCAGCGGCTTGTTGGTCAGTTCGTTGCGGATGTACTGGGCGGTGGCCAGCTGGGTGTTGAGGGTCAGCAGCTCTTTCTTGTTTTCGGCCGACTGGGTCATGTATAGGCTGGAGGCGGCTTGTACGTCGGGCAGCAGGTGCTCGCTCTTGTAGCTGGAGATGTTCTCGTCCACGTGACCCAGTTCGTTCTCGATGACGCTCAGACGGTCGCTGATGAAGCGTGAGGTGCTGATGGCAATCTGATTCTTGTCCTGTATCCAGTTTTCGTTATAGACTTCAATCAGGGTGTTCAGGATGTCTTCGGCTTTCTGGATGGAGGCATCGTTGATGCTGAGATTGATGATGGTGGAATTCTCGTCGCTCAGTTCGGCGTGTACCCGTCCGGCGTATGCATTGGTAGCTCCTTGCACACTGCCTTTGCTGTAATGGATGGGGAGGCCGATGTAGCTGTCTGCCGGTGTCTCGGTGGCTGTCAGCACGAGGGGGCAGGCTGGTGTCCGGAGGGTGTCGCCGGGGTGTCCGCTGACGGTGTCATCGGATTCTATGCCCCCGCAGACGAGTCCTGTCAGGGTGAAGGTGTCCGGTGCGGACAACGTGATGACGAAGCTGGCAGGCGTGTCGGTCTTTTCGAGGAAAGTCACAGTCAGCGGAGAGGCTTTGTACAGTTCAATCTGCTTCAGCCCTCGACGGACAGTGTAGGTTTCGTTCAGTCCCAGTCGGGCAACGACCTCGGTCATCAGGGTGGGGGAGGTCAGCGTGAACAACTCGTTGTTGATGTTGGTGTTGCTTTTGAAGATGCCCAGGTCGGCAAACTCGCCGGAGCTGCCGATGGAGGAACCACTGTTCTTGGAATCGTCTTTCACCAAAATAGAAGCCGTGCGGGTGTAGATATATGGTTGGCTCATCAGGTAAATAGTGGCCACCGAAAGGGTGACGAAGAGCGAGAGGACAAACCAATGCCACTTGGGGAGAAACATTCCCCACAAGTCCTGCAAGCGTATGAAGTCGTCGGCCGGCCGGCCGGATTTAGTATTTTGAGTCATTTGGTTTCAGATTTTAGATTTAGACTTCAGATATAGCATAGAATTTAAAATTGTTTATTATCAATTAAAAATAAGTATCGCCAGCGTCGTCAGGAAAGACCCGATGCTCAGCCAAAGGGAGACGGACTTGACGTTGTTGTCGTTGATAGTAGATTGTCCGGCACGTACCTTGTTAGGTTGTACATAGACTACGTCGTTCTGCTTGAGGTAATAGACGGGCGACCGGAAGAAATCCTTCGAGCGGATGTCTGTCAGATAGGTGGTGCGTTGACCGTTCTCTTCGCGGATGACGTAGATGCCGTCCCGTTGGCCGTAGATGGTGAGGTCACCCGCCATGCTGAGGGCTTCGAGCAGTGTGATTTGGTCTTTGCTGATGCTGTACTTGCCGGGGTTGGTCACTTCGCCGAGTACGGAGAAGTTGAGGTTCATGAATTCGACGGTGACTACGGGGTCTTTTACCAGATTCTCTTCAATCAGTCTTTTCTTGACCAATGCAGCGATTTCGTTCTTGGTCATACCAGCAATGTGCAGGGTGCCCAGTACGGGAAAGTCGATGTTGCCGCTGTCGTCGAGTGTGTAGCCGGATACCTCTCCGTTATTGTTGCTTCCTTGCAGGTCGCTGCCGGCACGCACTTGGATGCGTGTCAGGTTGAACAGAGCTGCCAGTTGCGGGTCTTTGCTCGATACCATGATGGAAATCTGGTCCATGGGTTGCACGGTGATGTCTTTGGTGGCTTCAATCACCTCGGGATGGTTCACGACAACGTCCTGAAAATAGAGAATTTTCTTCGATGTGTTGCAGGAGGAGAGCAACAACAGCAGCAGGAACAAGCTGAGTAGAAATAGATGATGCTTCATTTTTCTCTTCTTTTTTACTCTTTTGGGTTTCTTATTAATTTCTGTTTTTGATTCTGTTTTGTGAATTGTATATAGGTCGCTCTCTTGGAGGGCTTTCTTGCGATTGATGGCCATAGTGATATATACGTGCATCACCGACCATACGACGACATCAATCAGGAACAGCAAGGTGGCCGGAAGAACATGAATGAGGATGACGTTCAGCAAAGCAAAGGTGGCGGCGATGCTGATGATGTATATCATGGCGCGGCGTTGGCTCATACCCAAGGCGACAAACTTGTGGTGGATGTGGTTCTTGTCCGGCAGGAAGGGGCTGTGGCCCGTGCGCAGACGGCGCATCACGACCCGTACCACATCGAGCATGGGGACGATGAGGAAGGAAAAGGCGATGACGATGGCACCGGGAAAGATGTCTTCTTTGATGGGATTGGACTTGCTGAGCTGTATGGTCATCATCGACAGCAGCAGGCCGATGGTCAGCGAACCGGTGTCGCCCATGAAGATTTTGCGCCCGCGATTGCCGAATACATTGTAATAGAAGAAAGGTATCAGTACCCCGAAAGCCGAGAAAGCTATGAAAGCATCCATCCACCATTGCAGCCGCACGAACATACAGCCGAAAGCGGCAAAGGCTATGAGGCTGAGACCGGAGGCCAGACCGTCGATGCCGTCTATCAGGTTGATGGCGTTCAGTATATATACGATAATGAATATGGTGAATGGGATGCCTACTATGCGGGGAATTTCGTATATGCCGAACAGGCCGTACAGATTGTCGAAATAGAAGTTGGAGCTGACCAGAAGAATGCCGCAGATGATTTGTATGACGAACTTGGAACGGTAGCGAACGCCGATAAGGTCGTCCATCATGCCCATCAGGTAGAGAATGAAGAGGCAGCAGACCACGGTGAGCAGGCGGGTGGTCAGCTGGGTGTTGAGCAAATTGACGTCTGTGTGCAGGTTGTAGCAGACGATGGCAAGGAGGGCACTGACGATGATGCAAGGAAAGAAGGCGATGCCGCCCAAACGGGGGATGTAGCCGGTGTGTAGCTTGCGGGAATCGACAGAATCGAACAGCCGACGCCTGAATGATACCAAACTGATGCGTGGCAATACGCTAGCGCTCAGCATGGTGCCGATGGTAAGCGTCAATAATAACTCTAGATGGTATATTAACTCCATGAATGTGGGTAGATTGATAGCGAATAGGTCGGTGTATAATTGATATGGGATGGGGAATAGGGGCGTAGGAGGGGCTCTAAATCCTCTGAAGAAAACATTGCGGAATGTAGGAAGTGGCAATGGCGCAGACCCCTCGGATGGTGACTATCAGACGGCGGCTGCCACGGATGCGGCAAATATGTCCCTCTGCGTCCTTGAAAGGACCGTCTGTCACACGTACACGATCGCCCAAATAGAATCGTTCTTGGTCGCCCTCAAAATACTCCAGGCCGGATTGGCCGGAGGAGGAAACCAACATGAAGATATTCATTTCCCGGTCGGGTATGTGGAAAGGTACTTTCCTAAACCCTTCTTTTTGGGCATAAAGAATCACACGGTTCAACAATCTCTGCTGAACCTCTAACGCCTGTATGTCCGTCGCACGGAAGAACATCAGGGAGTTGATGATGGGTTTTCGAACCACTTTCTTGGTTTCCCCTCGCTGGCTGAGGGACTCTTCGCATGGAATGTAAGTTTCTATGTTCTCTTTCTTAAGTGTATCTTCAATCTCGAAGACTTTGTTATAGAAGACTTTTAATGCAAACCAATGTAGTGTACTTAATGTACTGTCAGTCAAAATTTTA
>JAUNJD010000251.1:840-5217 GCA_030523205.1 Bacteroides sp. | reverse complement strand
AACTTTTTCCGCTTTAGTACTGGGCAAAAACACCTTCTACACTTTCTACACTTTATACAACTCAATAAATCAACCATTTAACTATAAAAACTGTCTTCTACAACCTTCTACAAACTTCTACATATGTAGAGTTTTGTAGAAACCTTCTACAATTTCTACAGTTGTAGAAGCTTTTTTGTAAACATTCATTCTTTTGAAAATAGCTTATCTTGCTAATATTCAGAATGATAAGCATTTTGTAGAAAGTGTAGAAGGTGTAAACGCCGGAATATGCCCATGTGAGAGCGAAATAAAAAATCGGTGAGTGGGATGAAGTTCCAGACAAATAGACTATCTTTGTATTTAAACAGCAACTTTAACTCTGTATCTTAAACGTATGATTACCACCAAGATAACCATAGAGAGTCATTTGGCCGAATACCTCATTGGCAAGTATGGAACGCCCGGCGAGCAGGCCGTTCGCCTGCCCTCCAACCTCGATTTGTACGTCACCCTGTACGACCTGTTGCAGAAACGGCCGGCCGACTGCCCCGTTGACCGTGGTAATCTGGAACTGGTGCTGCCCGAGCGGCGCGAAGCCCATCTGCCCGGCGGCAAGCCCACGCAGATATACAACTACATCGGCGAGCGCGGGGCACGCATACTCTCCAGCAAGGTGAACACCATGATGCGCGCCGAGATGCACGAGCTGTTCGACGAGAACAAGCACGTCTATGGCATCGACTACATCAACTCCGCCTATTACTTCCTGCGCAAGTACAGCATCGAGAGCCTGAGCGTGGACGCGCTGCTGAAGGACTACCAGCGTTGGCGACGCAAGCTGCGCCGCAAGACCAGCACGCGCGACTACCACCGCAAGCAACAGTAGGTTCTCTTGAAGGAGTTAAGGAGTTAGGAGGAGTTAAAAGCCGATACTCCTTTACCTCCTCTACCTCCCGATACCTCCTTTACCTCCCTTTTTATGTCATGTAACATAGCGTAGCTTCTTGTCCTTTTTATGTCCTTTTTGTGGTCTTTTTGTGGTCAAATGATGGTCATTTCGTGGTCAAGTGACGGACACCCCTCCGAAAGTCCTTGGTAGGCTTCCGGGCGATTCTTTTCTTTGTGGTAAAAAGATACCGCATGAATCGCATCCAACTGATATTTAATGAGAAATGGGCCATGACGGAAGCCGCTTTCAGGCAGCTTGCCTCGCTGATACTTCCCGCCATAGCCGCCGGACGTTTCGCCGAAGTGGAAAGCCACCTCGACGACTCTTCGGTGTGCGCATACGCGCTTGGGCTCAGCCTGGCCGACGAGTGGGAGCTGGACGACCCCGCACTGCCGACGGACAGCGTGTGCGTCATCGAGCTGACGGGTACGCTCTACAGCTGGAGCACCCAACGATTGATAGGCCACTTGGCCGAAGCCAACGCCAACCCCCGCATTGCCGGCATCCTGTTATATATGAATGGTCCGGGCGGCATGATAGCGGGCATCGACTCCGCCACCGCCGCCATTGCCTCCAGCCCGAAGCCCGTAGTGGCCTACGTGGCCGGTAGTTGTCAGTCGGCCCACTACTGGCTGGCATCCGCCACGCGCAAGCGTCTGCTCTCGTCGCCCATGAGCGAGGTGGGCAGCATCGGCATAGTGGGCGTCTACTGTAACGAGGCGGGCATGTTGAAGCAGATGGGCATAGACTACCGCACCATCTACCCCGCCACCGCCGACCTGAAGAACCGCGAGACCCGCGAGATAGAGAAACACGACAACGAGGAGCCCTACAAGCAACATCTGGAGAAGATACACGCCTTGTTCTGCCAACAGGTGGCCCGGGGGCTGGGCATCGCCTACGACAAGGAAAGCCCCGTGTTCCGCGGCGCCACCTTCATGGGCGACGACGCCATTGCCGCCGGACTGGCCGACGGATACTCCACACTGGAGGACGCGGCGAAGACGGTGCTGGGGATGGCGACGATGGACCGATTCCTAATGAAGAATGATGAATGAAGAATGAGTTGACGAGGGGACAAGTGGACAAGGCAACAAGTCCTGTTCTCGTGGTCTCGTTAACTCGTCAACTTGTCAACTGACTTATAAACTAAAAAACTCAATAACTCAAAAACTTACAAGTATGGGTAAATTTGCTAACATGAAAAGTTTCGTTCCCGTGGTGATGAGCCTCTTGGGCATCAGTGCGTGGACGAAGGGCGAGACGGGCAAGAACGTGCTCGCCGCTGATGACATCGCCAAGCTGAAGACTTTCGGCTTCGACGATGCGTTCCTCACCCCCTTCGCCGAAGCCGTGGAGAATGACTTCGCCGACGAGCAGGGTGCCGAAGAAACCAACATGGCGTCGGCCGTGCTGAAGGGTCTGCTGGGCAAGACTGCCAATCAGTTGGCCGTGGCCAACAGTCAGCTGGAAGCCCTCAGGGCCAGCGAAGGCGCGAATGCGGAAACCATTGCCGCCAAGGATGCCGAGATTCAGGCATTGAAGGAGAAGGTGCAAGCCCTCAGCTCACTGCCCGAACCCGACAAGGGTGCCGGTGCAGGCGTGAACCATGCTGCCGCCACCGCCTTCAACCTCGAAGACGAGCATCAGCTGGGCGGTATGCAGGGCGAGATGTACGCCCTCGAAGGCCGTCCGTACAACCAGCGTGCACGCGCCGCACTCCTGGCACGCCAGGGCATCTTGATGCAGGTGCGCGCAGAGAGCAGCATCGACTACAGCCGCCTGAAGGAAGACCTCGGGGCCTTCTACCGCATCCGCTGGCAGGACCGCCTGCAGTCGTTCCTCATGAAGCTGCCTTCCATCGAGAGCATCTTCCCCGTGGAGAGCGGCTATCAGGACTTGGCCGTGCTGGTGAACATCTGGCTGGGTGAGTTCTCTCAGTCGGACAACACGTCCAGCGACTTCGACAACGTCACCAAGGGCGAGTACGAGTTCGACAACGAGACGCTGCGCATGTTCAGCGTGATGTTCGCCCACAAGTTCCGCAACCTGAAGGAGCTGGAGAAGTCGTGGATTGGCTACCTCAATCAGGAAGGCTCGCAGGTCATCAAGTGGTCGTTCATCGAGTTCATCCTGGCAGAGACCGCCAAGAAGCTGCACAACGAGCGCGAGCTGCGCCGCATCAACGGTGTGCGCAAGGACCCCAACCTGAACACGCCGGGCAAGGCCATGGAAGCCGCCGACGGACTCTACGAGTTTATCCGCAAGAAAGTGGACGGCTACATCGACATCAACAACGGCAAGACCGTCTATCAGATTAAGCCCTTCGAGCTGGGCGAAATCACCGAGGCCAACATTGGCGCCAAGTTCTTCGAGGGCACCAGCCTGATTCCGGCCGTGTACCGCGACAGCGGACAGTTGGCCCTGTACGTGCCGAGCTACATGGTGGTGTGGTACCACAAGTACAACGAACTCCACTACGGCACCAACCAGGACTACAAGGCGGGCATGATGTACGTCAAGGAGTACCCCGGCGTGAAGCTCATCCCCGTGCCCAACGCCGACAACCACCAGCGCATCTTCTGGACCATGGAGGGCAACATCCACTGCTTCGAGCACGTGGCAGGCGAGATGACCAACTTCAACATCGAGCAGCAAGACTGGACGCTGAAGGTGTGGGCCAACTGGAAGGAATCCATCTGGGCACGTGCCGTGGGCTACAAGTACACCAAGAAGGACGACATGGACGGCAGCCGCCAGATGATTTTCTGCAACGAGTACGACCTGCCATCGACGACCTTCATCGAAGGCGAGAAGGACGCCAACCCGGACGTTGCGCTGCACACCAGCGTAGTGACCGTGGCCAACACGTCGCTGTTCACCATCACCGACATCGAGAATGCCGAAGTGGGCGTGGCCGTCACCATCAAGTGCGGCTCTACCAACTACGGCGTACAGATTCTGCAGGCCGACAACTTCAGCCTCATTTCGGCTGCATGGACACCCGCCAAGGGCGACACCATCACGCTGATGAAGCGCAGTGACGGCAAGTTCATCGAGCTGGGCCGCACCACCGCCGCCACCGGCGTACTGCAGTTTGCCAATGATGACGCCACGCCGTCCGTAAGCGGTGCCACGGTATTTGCAACGGGTGAGAACACCGCCGCTACCGCCATCACCAACCTGGACGACGCTACCGAGGGCGTGACCTACACCATCCACGGCGCAGGCAGCACCTACGCCAGCACCATTGCCAACAGCGGCAACTTTGTGCTGACCGCCGCCATGACGCTGAGCGCAGGCACCTACATCAAGCTCGTGGCCGTAGGCACGAAGTTCTACGAGGTAGAGCGCGGCTGATGACTCAGTAAACAAGGGGACAAGTTGACAAGGCAACAAGGCCTGTCCTCGTGGTCTCGTTAACTCGTCCCCTCGTCAACTAACTC
>JAUNJD010000251.1:0-830 GCA_030523205.1 Bacteroides sp. | reverse complement strand
CTCAAAATTATGGCATACGTAAAACGTTCCGTAAAGCGGCCGGACGGCAATCCGGGCAAGGGCATCGCCCCCCGCAACATGATTAGTATCATCGACGTGGATGATATTCTTACGTTCCCCTCCCGCGACGCGGCCGGTGTGGTCATTGATGACGACATCGTGCTGAAGGCGGGATGCTACTCCACGGACATCTACCTGACTCCGGGTTCCATGGAAGTGACCAGCAACACCGACGGCGACCCCGATGCAATGGGCTTCACGCCCACCATCAGCGGCACGCACCCGGGCAACAAGCAGGAGATTCGCGAGTTCAAGACCAACTGGCTGGGCCGCAAGTGCATCATCATCGTGAGCTACTGCGACGGTCAGCCCAAAGACCTGTTCGGCTCTCCCTGCAACCCCATGCAGATGGGCGTGAACTATACCGGCAACGCCGACGCCAACTCCAGTGAGTTCAACTTCGAGCAGATTTCGAAGGGCGACGACATCGCCATCTACAACGGCACCGTGCC
Source organism: Bacteroides sp. (assembly GCA_030523205.1). Classification (GTDB taxonomy): domain Bacteria; phylum Bacteroidota; class Bacteroidia; order Bacteroidales; family Bacteroidaceae; genus Bacteroides. Next base: position 318 of record JAUNJD010000251.1, on the reverse strand, counting down.
CAGCGAGGAACCGGTGGCCACCGTTGATGCCGGGGCAACCGCCATCACCTACGCGGGCGAAGGTCAGTACCAGCTGACAGCCGGCGCGGCCGAGATAGCCAGCGTGACGGGTGGTTCGCACGGCGCGGTCATCACCTTGCTCGGTGTGGACAGCGGCGTGGCTCCCACCATTGCCAGCGGCGGCCAGTTCTTGCTGAAGGGTGGGGAGACGTTCACCGCCAGCGCAGGCAGCCAAATCACGTTCAAGGCGTTCCTGTCGGCCGCCGATACGCTGACGTGGATTGAGCAGAGCCGCGTGCAGTCCTAAACAATTGACAA
>JAUNJD010000250.1 GCA_030523205.1 Bacteroides sp. | reverse complement strand
AAAGTCCATTTCTCTTGTAGGTAGCACTTCGGGAATGGAGTTGCGGATTTAAGGGTCCTTACGGGCCTTGCTGCCACCGTAACCGATAACAACAACTTCTTCCAAAGCCTGCGAATCGTCCTTCAGCGTAATGCTCAAGTCCTGACCGGAAACGGCGTCCACTTCCTGTGACTCCATTCCGACAAAAGATATCACGATTTTGGCTCCACGGGGAACGGTTAAGGTGAAATGACCATCCAAGTCGGTAATCGTACCGTTGGAAGTTTTACCTTTTTCTACTACAGAAGCACCAATGATGGTTTCGCCTGTCGAATCCAGTACGGTACCCTTCACTGTAATGTTCTGAGCAAATGCCTCTCCTATGGGTACCGACAGGAACAGTACCAACAAAAGAAGCAGTCTGTTTTTCATACTTCTTACATTTTCTTTCATGATAGCATATTTGGGTTAAACAATAATTAATGTACAAATGGATTATCATGGGGGCACAAAGATTCTGCCGAAGAAGCCGGCTTTATCCCTTTACCACAAACAAGATGATTTTTTATACGATTGAACCTATTTGATGTACCAAACAGGACACCGAAGGAGGGAGGAGAAATGCCTTTCATAAATCAGATTTATAGATTAATGTTTAATTTTCTTTTTGCAAATATAAATAAAAAAACGTCAATCAAAGGGGGATAATTTATTAGAATAGGAGGAAAAACCGTTTGGAAGCCGCTTCGAACAATTTTTTCACATAAAAATCAATTCTTCCACACGAGCAGAGCAACCGGATTCCTCCATTCCCCCCGAAAAGTACACCTGCGTCAGGAAGGGATTGCGTAACTTTGTGGATATGGGGATTGTATATATAATAAGAAGTTAAAAAACTAAATACCATGAAACGAATTTCTATCTTGGCAATGGCTTTGCTGACGGCGATGACTGCCACGGCCCGAACTTTTGACATGAAGAAGCTGGGGGCGGATGCCGAAGGCAACAAACCGTGCACTCAACTCATCAACCGGACCATCGAGAAAGCGGCTGCCGAAGGAGGGGGTACCCTCTACTTCGCAGCCGGCACTTACCTGACTGCCACCATACACATGAAGAGCAACATTACCCTACACCTGGAGGCAGGGGCAACGCTGCGTTTCTCCGACGTATTCGAAGACTATTTGCCTTTCGTCACCCTGCGCTGGGAGGGCACCGTGATGCAAAGCCTCTCGCCACTGATTTACGCCCGGGGGGCGGACAACCTGACCATCACGGGGCGGGGGACGCTGGACGGCAACGGCCTGAAGTGGTGGCAATGGGAGTACGACACCCGCAAGGTGCTGAAGGAGAACGGCGGGAAACTGCCTGCACTGAGCAAGCTGCAACAGATGTGGGTGGATGCCAACCAAGGGCTGGAGGTGTCCGACTACTACAAACCCTCGCTTGAACGGCGTATGTTTCGGCCTCCCTTCATACAGTTCTACGAATGCAGCAACATCTTGATTGAAAACGTGAAAATCATCAATTCGCCCTACTGGACAGTGAATCCGGCCTTCTGCGACAACGTGGTGGTGGAAGGGGTCACTATCCATAACCCATCGAGTAATCCCAAAGGCCCTAATACGGATGGCATCAATCCCAGCTCGTGCAGCAACGTACGCATATCCAACTGCTTCATCAGCGTGGGCGACGACTGCATCACCATCAAGTCGGGGCGTGATGCCGACGGACGGAAGTATGGCAAAGCGTGCGAGAACATCACCATCAGCAACTGCGTCATGCTGTCGGGACACGGCGGCGTGGTGATAGGCAGCGAGATGTCCGGCGGGGTGAAAAGGGTGGCAATCGCCAACTGTGTGTTCGACGGCACGAATGCGGGCATTCGCCTGAAGGCCTCGCGTGGACGCGGAGGAGTGGTGGAAGACATACGAGTGGATAACATCGTGATGAACAACATACAGGGAGATGCCTTCATCTTCGACCTGTTCTACGACAAGACTTCAGTGGTCGAGCCGGTGAGCGAACGGACGCCCATCTTCCGGGACATCCACCTGAGCAACATCACGGGACGAGACATCAAGCGCATCGGCTACGTGAAGGGCATCGAGGAAATGCCCATCAGCGAACTGTCCTTCAGCAACGTCCGCATGAAGGCCAACGAGGGTTTCAAGGCGGAAACAGCCACCGACCTGCGTTTCAACGACGTGGACTTCAGCGTGGAGAAAGGTACTGCCCTGCGCTTCAATCGGTGCAAGGACGTGTATATGAACGACGTTCGCGCCAAGAAGCTGGCAGACGGACAGTTGTTGGTAGAGATGGAGGATGTGGAGAATGCCATGGTGATTCAGTGCGACACGACGCTTGTCAAATGGTCCAAATAGGTTTTCGGACGAATATAGGAAAATCACAGAATACCCGAAATTAGTAATACATCTATATAATAGAATCAGCATTTACGGCAAAGCCTAATTCAGTACGGAACTGAATTAGGCTTATTTTGAGTATGCTGATAATCAACTATTTACAAAACACCATTTCCGGTGATTATTATTTTCAACAGAAAGTAAGTTTCAAGACTGTTTTTTCAGTGGGTTTCTTTCAGCAGATTCATGCGTTTGCCCCAGTCGGCCATTGCCTCGTTCCGCCACTTGCTGACAGTCTCTGCACCGATAAGGTCATGCCAAAGGTATTCGGGTGCATTCTTGTCCGTGTACCAATGCTCACCCAACGGATAATCGGTGTCGCGCTGTTGGCCCGGCCATACGTTGGCCACGGTCACCTCGCCGGAGTAATTGGGGAAACCGGGAATATCAGATTCTATGGTATAAGGCAAGGTGCCCAAGTAGTAGGTAGAATGGCGCACGGCATAATCTCCATCGCCCAAGTAGAATCCACCCCACGTCTGCTTTCTTATCGTCATGGTGAAGCATACAGAGTCGGCGGGAATATCCGTACGTACCGGACCTTTGACGTGGAACTCCATCAATGCGTTCACAGGCACGGTGTCTTGTGCCGTGGCCGGACCGTGGAAGACGACGCGCGGGCTATGCGTGAACGGCTCGAAACTTCCTCCCCACGATTCGCCCAACGGGTCGTTAGGGTCGCCGTTCATCACATACAGCAAGGAAGGAGTATCGCCCAGCTTGGGGTTGCCTTCGTAGTAGTGACCGAAATCATCACCGAGATTTCCGGCTCCCTTCATATAGGTTTCGTTGAATCCTCCATTATACTGGTCGGGGTTCTTCTTGTCGCCTATAAATCCACGATAGGAGGAGTTACATTCTATGAACCAAAGGTTAGGGAAGTTCTCTGCAATATATGCGTAACTGTTCATGCTCCACTTTTTATTGGGGCCACCAATCCAATAGACACGGATTTTATCGGCAATGTCCGGAGCATCGTGCAGGGCTTGCGCCACATCTTCCAGTCCACCCCACACCAACACCCACAGCGGGCGGTCGCTCTCGCGTCGGGCACAGGTCACAATCCAGTCGGAACCTTCGTTAGGGACGGAATAGCCGCAATAGGGGGCAGCGCCCTTCTTCCCCTGCTTGGTGATGGAACGGAGATAATCGGGCGTGGCAAGTCCTTCCAATTGCTGGCTCAGTCGGGGCAGGTCCTTTTCATAAAGGTCTATCATGCGGAGAATCTCTTCCTTGTTGCCGCTACCATACGAAGGAGAAGAGACCAATCCTTCGGTATCGAAAAGGTTGCTATACACCAAGAAATGGGTCATCGACTGATTGTCGTCGGGGTCGGTACCGCCAATGTCGGTACTGATAAGGATGCGCGGTTTTGGGGATTCGGGTTGCTGAACACAGGAGGAAGCGACACAGCACCCCAGCAAGAGGGTGGATACTAACAGGTAGTTCTTCATAGCTATAATTTGTCAAATATTTAATGATAGGAACAAAAATACCTGTAAAAAAGAAGACGAAGGAGGATTTTTTGACGGAAAAGAAGGAAACGAGGGGGAAAAATCATCGCTTCTACGGGCAGGCTGGGCTGCATCCCCGTATAATTTCTCGGCAAGCATAAGATTCTAAATCCGATTTGCATTATCTTTGCCGCAAGAAAAGAAAGTGACCCATGAACAAAGCCCTGTTTTTCGACATAGACGGCACGCTCGTCAGCTTCAAGACACATGAGATTCCCGTCAGTACCATCGAGGCACTGACCACTGCCAAGGCCGGAGGCGCAAAGATATTCATCGCCACCGGACGACCCAGCACCATCATCACCAACCTCGGTGCCCTGCAAGAGCGCAACCTCATCGATGGCTACATCACCATGAACGGTGCCTACTGCTTTGTAGGCGACGAAGTAATATACAAAAGTGCCATCCCCACGCCTGACATAAAAGCCCTGACGGACTTCTGCGCTGTAAGGAGCATCCCTTGCATCGTAGTGGGCGAGCACCGAATATTTGCCTGTATGCCCGATGAGCGGGTGCAACAAATATTCTTCGAACACCTGAAGGTGACTGCCCCCATTCCAGACACTCCACTAGAGGTGGCCTTGGGCATCGGAGAGATATTCCAGCTCACCCCCTTCATCACCGAAGAAGAAGAGAAGGAGATAGCCCCCTACATCCCACATTGCGAAATCGGTCGTTGGCATCCCGCCTTTGTTGACGTCACCGCCTTGGGCAACACCAAGCAGAAGGGGATGGACGAAATCATCCGCTACTTCGACCTGCGGCTGGAAGACACCATCGCCTTCGGTGACGGAGGGAACGACATCCCTATGTTGCGCCATGCCGGCATCGGTGTAGCCATGGGCAATGCCCGCGACAACGTGAAGGCCGCCGCTGACTACGTGACGGAAGGGGTGGATGAGGATGGAATAGCGAAAGCGATAAAGCATTTTTTAGTTGACAAGGAAACGAGTTGACAAGGGAACAAGGAAGTAACGGTACCCCTGCCTCGTAGCCTCATCAACTTGTCAACTCGACAACTCAAAAACTTAAAAACTAAAAAACTAAAACACTTAAATGAAAGACATACAAGTCATGAGAGACGAGATGTTGGAGGTACTGACCTCCAACATCCTCCCTTTCTGGATGAACAAGATGAAGGACGAGACCAACGGAGGCTTCTACGGACGCATCACCGGAACGGAAGTGCTGGTGCCCGAAGCCGAGAAAGGGGCCATCCTGAACGCACGCATCCTGTGGACCTTCTCCGCCGCCTACCGGCTGCTGAAACGTCCCGAATACCTGGAGACGGCCGAACGGGCCAAACGCTACCTCATCGACCGCTTCTACGAC
>JAUNJD010000249.1 GCA_030523205.1 Bacteroides sp. | reverse complement strand
AACTTAAAAACTCACTCCCTATGGCACCCCTATCACCCGAAGACATCCTGCTGAAGAATGTGTCCATTCTTTCAAAGCCGTCCGCTTACGAGACGGTCATCGTGCCCCACGGCAGTGCGCCGCTCCCCTCGGTGGAGTCGCTGCGCAAGATTGTGGAGCTGGTCAAGGCGATAGTTTTCCCCGGCTTCTTCGACAAGAGGCAGGCGGACGACAAGATTCGCTCCTACTACATCGGCGTGAATATGGAGATGCTGTATTCGCTGCTGAAAGGTCAGATAGCCCGTGGCCTCCTTTTCGGAAGTGCCAAAGAAGAGAATACGCAGGAAGCCAATGCACTGGCCTTGCGCTTTATCGACACCCTGCCCGAAATCAAACGGCTGCTCTATACGGACGTGGAGGCCATGTTCAACAATGACCCGGCCGTGCGCAACTATGGCGAGGTCATCTTCTGCTACCCCGTGGTGCAGGCTATGGTGCACTACCGCATTGCCCACGAACTGCTGCTGATGGATGTGCCTGTCATTCCGCGCATCATCACGGAGCTGGCGCACTCGTCAACGGGCATCGACATCCATCCGGGTGCACAGATCGGTGAATACTTCAGCATCGACCACGGCACGGGTGTGGTCATCGGCGAGACGAGCATCATCGGCAATCATGTCACCCTCTATCAAGGTGTGACGTTGGGTGCCAAGAACTTCTCGCTGGACAGCCACGGACATCCGATGAACATTCCCCGACATCCCATCATAGAGGACAACGTGACCATCTATTCCAACTCCACCGTACTGGGCCGGATTACCGTAGGCCACGACTCGGTGATAGGAGGAAACGTCTGGCTGACCAACAGCGTGCCGCCTTACTCGCACATCTTACAACGGAAGGCAGTAGCGACGTCGTTTATTGATGGGCTGGGAATCTAACTTTTTAAATGAAGAACGAAGAATACTAATATAAAAACAAAGAAAGAAAATGGCAGAAAACAACTTACAGCGAAGCGTGACGACAGCCACCGCCCGCAAACTGGCGAATACCACCAAGACCGCCCCGCAGATGGGCTCCATCACCCCGCGTTTACTCCTGAAGCTCTTGCCTTGGGTACAGGTAGAAAGCGGTACGTATCGTGTGAACCGCACGAAGGTTGAACTGAAGAAGGCTGAGCGCATCGAAGTGGAATACTTTGACGGCGTGCCTAGCTTCCAAGCAAAGAGCCTCCGCGGCATCCCCCTCTTCTCGCACATCGACGAGGACGTAGTGCGCCGCATAGCCAAGCGCTTCGTCACCGAAGAAGTGGAGTTGGGCAACTACCTCATCCAAGAAGGCAAGGACCATCAGAAGTTCTTCATCGTGGCCAGTGGACAAGCCGAGGTCATCAGCAAGGGTATCCACGGCGAGGAACTACGCATCGCCCTGCTGAGCGAAGGCGAATACTTCGGTGAAGCCGACCTGCTGAGCGACAGCCTGTCCGGAGTTACCGTGCGCAGCATCACACCGGGCGTGTTCTTCACCCTGCAAAGCAGCGAGCTGGAGAGCATCATCAAGGAAGTGCCCGACTTCCGCGAGCAGTTCCAAAAGGCCGTTGACGAGCACCTGCGACTGAAAGCCACCGTCAACATCCACGGCGAGAAGCACATCGACTTGGTGAGCGGACACGAGGAAGACAACATCATCCCCGAAACCTACATTGACTATGAAGAGAATCCTACGGAATACTCGCTCAACACCTTGCAGACCGTTGTCCGTGTACATACCCGCGTGAGCGACCTCTACAACAATCCTTTCAACCAGTTGGAGCAACAGCTACGCCTCAGCATCGAGAGCATCAAGGAGCGTCAGGAATGGGAGTTGATTAACAACAAGCGCTTTGGCTTGCTGGCCAGTGTGGATCCCAGCTACCGCATCTCTACCCGCTACGGTGCTCCTACTCCGGACGACCTCGACGAACTGCTGTCGCTCGTCTGGAAGAATCCTGCCTTCTTCATTGCCCATCCGCGTGCCATCGCTGCCTTCGAGCGCGAATGTACTTGGCGTGGCGTGCCGCCCGAAACGACGGACATCTTCGGCACGAAGGTCATCTTGTGGCGCGGTGTGCCCATCATCCCCAGCGACAAGGTGGAGATACAGGGTCAGTATCTGACCAATCGCGGCGTAGGCACCACCAACATCATCCTTGTGCGCACCGGCGAGAAGGAACAGGGCGTAGTCGGACTGCATCAGGCAGGCATCCCCGGCGAGATTGCCCCGTCGCTCTCCGCCCGCCTCATGGGATTGGACAAGTTTGGCGTGGCCTCCTACCTGCTGACCAAATACTTCAGCCTCTCCGCCCTGACGGACGATGCCATTGCCGTACTCGAAAACGTGGAAGTGGGCTACTACCACGACTATCAGCATAGGAACAAGGTAGAGAAATAATTGACAATTAACAATTGACAATTGACAATTAAACTATGCAGATAGGAGGTATGCCGACCGCATATAATCATTATCAATTGTCAATTATCCATTATCCATTAAATATGATTCAATTTGACAATACTTTGGTAGGAACGGAACTGGGAGACATCGGCCGCTTGCGTCAGATAGCCTCCAAGTTCTGCCCCGAGGAAATCAAGCAGGAAGTCCGTCCGCTCATCCCGAACGGCACGGACGAGCTGAACCTGAAGGAGCTGGAAGAAGGTTTCCTCCGCCTGATTAGCGGTGGCGACGGATTCCCCTCCTTGCAAGCGGGCAGCTTGTCGGCCTACGTGCCGGGCGAGGCAGTCGCCTACCCGGGTAATGGTACCGACGATGTGCCGCCTTCCGCTGCCGCATCGCAAGACAAGTGTGCGGCAAGCAACGGGTTCGGCATCGGCATCCCGGAGACGGAATCGCTCAAGTCGCTCCGCTACGAAGAGAGCGACACCTTGGGACTGGATCAGATACGCAAGGACTTCCCCGTACTGGGTCAGAAGGTGAACGGGCACGACCTGGTGTGGTTTGACAACGGTGCCACCACGCAGAAGCCCCGCCAAGTGATAGAGGCCATAGCCGACTACTACACCCGATACAACAGCAACATTCACCGGGGCGCCCACACGCTGGCCGCCCGCGCCACCGATGCTTACGAAGGGGCACGCGAGAAGGTGCGCCGCTTCATCAACGCCACCTCGACGGACGAGATTGTCTTCGTGCGCGGCACCACGGAAGGCATCAACTTGGTAGCACAAACCTTCGGACGCAAATACGTAGGGGTAGGCGACGAGGTCATCGTCTCTACGCTGGACCATCACGCCAACATCGTGCCTTGGCAGCAGGTCTGCAAGGAACGCGGCGCACGCTTGCTCGCCATCCCCGTCAACAAGGACGGCGACCTGATATTGGAAGACTATGAACGGATGATTTCGCCCCGCACCAAATTCGTCTCGGTGGGCCACGTCAACAATACGTTCGGCACCATCAACGACGTTCGCCGCATCATCGAAGTGGCTCACCGCCACAACATCCCCGTGCTGATAGACGGTGCGCAGAGCATTGCCCACACCACGGTGGACGTGCAGGCATTGGGGGCAGACTTCTTCGTATTCTCGGGACATAAGATTTATGCGCCCACGGGCATCGGTGTGGTGTATGGCCGCAAGCAGTTGCTTGAGACCCTTCCGCCTTGGCAGGGTGGCGGCAACATGATAAAGGACGTGACGATAGAAGAAACTCAGTTCAACGCCCCACCCGCCCGCTTCGAGGCCGGAACGCCCAATGTGGCCGACGCCATCGGACTGGGTGCCGCACTGGACTACGTGTCGCACGTGGGTATGCACAACATCGAGCACCACGAACACGAGTTGACCGAGTATGCCCGTCAGCAGCTGGGACGCATCCCCGGCCTTACGCTGATAGGCAATCCGAAGAACCGCGTCAGTGTGGTTTCCTTCGAGCTGTCGGGCATATCGACACCCGAAGTCGGTCAGTTGCTGGACAAGGAAGGCATTGCCGTTCGTGCCGGACACCACTGCGCACAGCCCGCTCTGCGTGCCTTGGGCTACGAGATGAGCGTGCGTCCGTCGTTCGCCTTCTACAACACCAAGGAAGAGATAGACCGACTGGTCATTGCCGTGCAGAAGATTCTGTCTCAGCGATGAATAGATGAATAGAAGTAATAATAGAAGTAATTCCTCTTTCTTCGGAAAGACGGATTTTTCAGAAGTGTAATTTTTGCCTCCCCGGATTGCCTGTGAAGACGGTCCGGGGGTTATGAAAATGCAAATCTTACCGCTGCAACATACGAATCTTACGGCCTCAACATTACTAATCATACAGCCTTAATGTCCACATCTTTCACTTCAATCATCCATATCTTTTATTTCAGCCGCTAGCCTAACGATGCGGAATGGCCAAAGATTGCGCCCCAAACACGTGGAATTATCATCTAAAATACCACATATCACCGTCCAAAACACGCCGACCTGTTGAAGAAAATGCAAGGCATTGGGGACGATAATGCGAGGCATTGGACTCGAAAACACGTGGAGAAAGGGAAGAAAAGCCCGAAGGATAGTAACACTGCATGAGCGATATATATACGGAACGCGAGGGAAAACAATGTCCGACACGACAGAAAACAATGTGCAACACGTTGGAAAGCTATCTCCCGCACGTCAGACATATATACCCGGCACGCCAACCGGCCATAACTGACAAAAGCCGGGCAGGGAAACGACATTCCCCATACCTTCCAAATCGGGATAACCTCCCTATCCTACCCTTCCGGCTTTCTTTTTCTCTAGAACAATTGTTGATATTTCGATAACGCACTATCCTAAAGCATATTACAGTTTTTCATTTCAAAAAAATCCATCAGCCTTGCCTTCAGCTCGAAAGAAACGATTCTCAGAGGATTGGGAAGAGAGGAAGATTTGTAAACTCTATTTCTTTATACTGTCATGTTTTAGGCAAAGGGAAGAGAATCTGTTTGGTTTGTATCCAATAAATACATCATAGTCACCAAGTTTCAACAGTGCGGGTGAAACTTCGGGATGAGCGCAAATCCTCTGATATCTCATGAGCAGATTTATCACCTCCCCAATCTCCGGAAAAGCATACAAAAGGATCTTCAGCAACAGGCTGTTTCTTGGTTCTACCCTCCAAATTAGACGTAGTTATCAATATACGGGCAAAATCCGTCAACTGCCTCTTCAACAAATCCATGTCATATTTAGAAGCATTGGGTATTTCTATTTTCAATTCTATTGCTGCCATACTATTCTTTTTTTGCAAAGAAAGCAAAAGTATCTGAGAA
>JAUNJD010000248.1 GCA_030523205.1 Bacteroides sp. | reverse complement strand
ATCGGGAAACTGAACTTCTACTAATACTTACATAATATGGGTTTAGACATATATTCAGGAAAATTGACTCGCTACTACAGCCGTAACTGGAAAAACATCGTGCAGCAGGTGGCAGAGGAAAGCGGAAAGAAATGCATAATGAAAGACAGCAGCGGTAATGAAGTAAAACCCGTAGAGGACAAAGCGGAAATAGAACAAATCCGAGAAACTGTTATCGAATGGGCTAACAATATTGCTGCAAACATCGACCTGCCACTTCCCACACCATTATGGGACGAAACAACAGAATGCGACTATTATACCGACAAACCCGATTGGGAAGCCTTCGAGGCATTGGTCATGTTACAGGCTTGCCACTCCTTGAAGCGCCCATTGCCCGAATATGTAGAAAGCGGATGGACTGCCTTTGATGAGCCCATACTCAAAAAAGCTATGTCAAAGAAAATAGTCAACTCATTGCTTTCTGGTGCAACTTTTTGGTTACCCATTCCGGCCAACATTATTTTTGTAACCCTTCCCCCGGCAGGCGATGAAGTCTCAATCTCCACAGTTTCACTTCTGAAACTGGAATTGGAAGAACTAAACCAACAGCTATGGAAAGCCGATGAGACCACTATCCTCTCTTGGCGAAACGACAAATTCTATGTCCCGGTAGAACAAAAAGAGCCGAAACTCCTTTTCGGATTCCTCCGCCGGACAAACAAAACGCCCAAAGAGAAATACCGTATCGAAGACCTGGCACAATGTGCCTATTCGATGCTATACCGGGCAGTTCGCTTTGCCGAAGAACACCAAGTCCCGATATTGTTGGATTTTTAGCACTCCGCAATAGAATTCTAACTTATGTATTCCTAAATATGCCGAGATACCGTCTTGCTATATCGCTTATAATTTGTGCTTTGTGCTTTAGTATGTCTGTCAGTGCAGCTGTCTTTGCGGCACCGCATAATTCTGATAAACAGGACAATGACAGCCTCTCTTTGCGGAATCGGCATACACAGAGGGAGCGTATGGATTCCATCCTCGCTGCTCGATACTACCGCAAGAATATCGATACGGCTTACATCACCCGCCCACAGCAGCGACTGACGCTCAAGGCACGTGTCAATCTGTCGGGCGCAGGAATGGATGTTTACGGCACAACGGACAAAGGAAGTATGACAACCAACCTCAAAACCGATTTCCGTACCACGCTCAGCATAGCAGCGGTCTATCGTGGCATCGGTGTAGGGCTGGCCCTGAATCCCCTCAAATGGAGCGGACGGAGCATGGACTACGAGATAAACCTCAATTCCTACGGCAACCGCTTCGGAGGGGAAATCGTTTATCTTTCATCGAAAACATTTCATGGAGACATGACATCGGACACGGGCATACAACAGATTGGCAAGGGTTTTGTGGCGCAAGATGCCTTGAACTTAAACCTTTACTATGCGTTCAACTACCGGAAATTTTCATTCCCTGCGGCGTTCACACAGTCGTATATCCAGCGGCGGAGTGCCGGAAGCTGGATGTTGGGACTCTCCTCTGAATTGTCGCGTGTGAAGCTTACTGCCGGCGAAGAATTTGGCATCACCGACGGCAATGTTCGCATGGCGGAGGTCGGCATTGGGGGCGGCTACGGCTACAATCTCGTTGCCGGTCGCTGGCTCTTCCACATATCATCCGTTCCCACCCTTATTTTCTACATTCACGACAGGATGGTTGTCAATGGGAATCGCTTGCGTATGCGCTATTCGCTGACCAATGCCATCATCACCGGCCGTGGTTCGGTTGTTTACAGTCACGGCAATCGCTTCTATGGTGCCTCCTGCGTGTTCAATTTCTCATCAGTGGGCGATGAGAACTATCTTCAGATTCGCCGCACGAAGTGGCGTGTCAGGATGTTCGCGGGCTTCAGGCTGTGACAATTAAGCCGCCTGCCCCTACGACATACATCGTAAGAGGCAGGCGGCTTTTATGTCCTTTATCAACAATAATTAGTTGGATTTATGCACTTTTCTGTGCGCACTTATTCTTGCGTGCGCAGTAGCGTTCGCATTGTGCGCAGATATCATACCCCAACATTGCTCCCAGAATAAAGTCTTCTTCCGGTGTCAGTTGGTTGAGCGGACGTGTCACCATGCAACGGATGGCATGGATGCATTCCGGTCTCCCGAAGAACAGGTTAATTTTATAGTCGTCAACAGGCTGGATGAGATATTCGATATTCTGACTTTTCAGTCGGGCTACAGCAAACTCCTCGTACTTACGGTTTACCGTATAGAGAATCATTTGACGGACACCTTTCTTGAACTCATACACATGATTGAGGAAGACTTTCAAATCACCGGGGATAATGTCGGGGGATGTTATCATAAAAAACGCATGCAAAAAAACAGGTTAAATATTAGAGTTTACTTTTCAGATCAGCCGTCCAAGCATCGATACGGTCAGCAGTCTTGTCGCTTTCGTTCACTTCGTCGAGAGCCAGACCTACGAATGCACCGTTCACTACCGATACGGAAGAAGAGAAGTTGTAGTCGTCCGGACTAACCTTGTTGCCGATGAACGTGCAACCGCTGTCCTTGATGTCTTCGTAAAGTACGCCGATGCCGTCGCAGAACGTATCAGAGTATGATTCAGAGTCACCACAACCGAACAAGGCAACAAACTTGTCTGCCAAGTTAGCACTCTTCAGTACCTTTACGCCATCGTACCAATCGTCCTGAAGTTCGCCGTCGCCCCAAGTGGAAGTACCCAGAACCAAGACTTCATATTGGTCAACCAGTTCGGCAGTCAGCTTATCTACGCTATATACGTCTGCGGATGATACACCCAGTTTGTCTGCCACCTGACCGGCCAGATCTTCGCATGTTCCAGTGCTGGAACCATAAAAAATGCCTATTTTCTTCATTGTTATTTATTGATTAAAATGTTTACTGCAAAGTAAAGGCTTTCGCCGATGCAATGAAATACCTAGTTGTGGTGTTTTTGGGCGATTCGCCTCCCTACATCGTGTTAACTTGTTATATGAAAAATGCGTGTACGGCTACCTATTTGTAGGTATGTCGTACACGCATCCGGTACCTATGGTTATCTCAGCAGCCCTCAGTCCGTCAGCTCGCGGAAGACGGTGATGCTCAGTGCAATGCCTATCACGATGCAGATGGCTATCAGGAACCAGTTCATGAAGCGTGCGCTGGGCTTGCTGTCTTTGTGCAGATTCTGGTTGATGTAGTTCTTGAAGAATACGTAGATGGCCGGCACGGTGGCGCTGGCCAGCAGGAAGTCTTCTGGTATCTTATAGACATAGACCTTGGAAAAGGCGATGAGTGCCCAGTGGCAGAGGAAGAGGATGACCAGCAGGTTGACCTTGCGCGAGAAGGCCAGCAGCAGACCGATGGTGTAGGCCGCCACGGAGCAGGGCATGACGGCACTGGTCATCATGGGGAACTCCATGCCGCGTGCATACGACACGATGGGGTAGAGGAAAGGCATGACGTAGAGCAGGCCCACCAGCACCGGATACTGCGGATTGCGCTCGAAGGGGGTGTAGTCGGCGATGAGGTCCCAAAGCCAAATGGCTGCCATCACTCCCCAGAAGATGGCGAGGATGTAGTTGTAACTGCGTATGTCGCAGAACACCATGTAATAGACGATGGATATCCAGGCGTTGACGAAGACCATGAACAGCTTCATGGCACGCTTCACCGGCTTAGTGGGGCGTTTGTAGAGCAGGAAGGTCAGCACAATGCCGGCCAGGACGATGATGATTTGGGCAGGCCATGTGCCTGCATTGTATCGTGCGATTGTATTCCAAAAGGTTTCCATACGAATCAATTCTAAATTTTGAATTTTACATTTTGAACACAGAGACACGGAGTCACAGAGGTTGTTTCTGTTATGATTGTACGGAGTACGTAGAGATTAATTCCTCTGTGTCTCTGTGCCTCTGTGTTCATTTAAATTCTTCATTTCTTATTGTTATCGTGTCTCGTCATCGAGAACGCGCGGTTAATGAACAAGAACAGGGGGATAGTAGCTCCCGTGGCCAGCATGAAGATGACGCTGCACGTGATGATGGAGTTGGTGAACAGCTCCATGAGGTACTTCTCCTGCAACTCGGGTGTATGTATGCTTTGCATGAACATGATGAGCGAGAAGACAATCTTGTAGGCATACATACCCGGAATCATGGGCAGCAGTGCCGGAATGTAGAGCACGGTCATCGGGCAGTAGATGCGCTTGCCCAGCAGCAGACTACCCATGCCGATGGCGAACGAGGCACAGAGCGAAGCCGTGGCAATGTCTATGCCGAAGTAAGTCATCAGGCAGAAGCGCAGGGCATGGCCGATGGCAGCCAACAAGGCGATGGAAGGAAAGGCACGCAAGGGAGGGTCGGATATGGCTCCGAATCCGATGGCGGCAATGGCGGCAAACAGGCCGTCGGAAAGTATGTCAAATAGAATCATGACGAATGTAGGGGTTGTTTACGTTGTTTCTTGTTTTTTTATGGTCAGAGCAGGCTGTTGCGCACCATCATCAGCGTGAACGACAGTCCCACGGCAATGCAGAGCACCAGCAGCAAGGCGTGTATCAGGCGACTGCAACCGGTGATGGCGTGGCCTTCGACAATGTCGATGACACCGTTGAGCAGGGGAACGCCCGGCACGAGGTAGAGCACGCTCGTGGCTATGGCTATCTCGGACGTGGTGTTGAGCGTTAGTGCCGACGAGGCTACCAACGATGCCACGAAGGCCGACAGCATGAAGATGATGTAATGGTTGATGTGCTTCTTCTGCATGACTTGCTTCAGGTAGAAGCCGATGAGCGTGGCCGAGAACACGATGCCGCGGGCCGTCCAGTCGCCTCCGAAGAGGGCGCAGAACGATGCGTTGGCGAAGCCCACGAGGAAGAGGGTGCAGAGCGGATCCATCTTGGGGTGGGCAATGATTTCGTTGTACTTCTCCCACAGGGTGGACAGCGGAAGGCGGTTGTCGTAAGCCTCCCAGCTGAGTGCGCTGAGTTCGGCGTTCAGCTCGAAGCTGATGGGCAGGGCAGGCACCATGGACACTTCGTTATAGGTTTCGTTACTCTCCTTGTCGCAGACGGTCACGACCATGGTCTGGTGCAGGACGCTCATTTTTACGTCTACATCCAGCGACTCTCCGATGCGGCGGGTGTTTCGTATGACGCGGGATGTATGTACCCCCGAACCCATGAGGCGGTTGGCATACTCCAGCAGAAAGCGGGTGATTTCCTTTAATTCGATTGGCGAATTCATACCGAATTTTTTAAGATGAT
>JAUNJD010000247.1 GCA_030523205.1 Bacteroides sp. | reverse complement strand
TCTACTGATTCAGTTTATAAAATAAAAAAGCGTCTACTTAAATCAGGAAAAGACAATATACGCTACGGGAGGGAAATATACACGCCACAAGCTGGACATACTTACGCTGAAAACCAGATATATATACACCACAAACCACCTAACGCATCCGGCAACCGACTTGTGCTATCTGCTTCCGGAAAGCAGCCGTTCGGCAATCAGAGCAATCGTTTCCTCCTAACTTTTCTGCCTTTTTCCGCCTTTCCTTTTCCAGATTATTTGTCAATATTTCGATAACACACTATCGTATAACCAATTATCCATTTCCCGTTCCGAAAAAATCCATCACCCCTACCCTCGGCCGGAAATACGCGATTCTCAAGCGATTGGAGGGAGAAGGATGCGTGTCGCTTTTCTTTCCGGAAGATGTAAAACAAATGCACAGAATCCATTTCATCTGTGCGCCATCGCTAGCATCGACCAATCAACACATCATTCCTTATTTTTTTAAGGAAAAAGATTCATCATATCAGAAATTTATCTATTTTTGTGAAAAAGAGACAATAATAATGGGAATTTAATATCTACCGCACAATGGATGAGAAGTACACCGCCCAAATCAACGAGAGTCTGGGAATCATGTTCCGACACATGGAACAGAAGCGATTTCCGGCCGAAGACATCGCACGCATACGCGACGCATACCAAATGGCAGCCGAGGCCCATAAGCTGCAAAGAAGAAAGACCGGCGAACCGTACATCATCCATCCCATAGCCGTGGCACGCATCGTGGCCGAGGAGCTGGAACTGGGCACGAACCCCATCATAGCGGCATTCCTGCACGATGTGGTGGAAGATACGGACTATACCATCGACGACATACGCGAACGCTTCGGACAGGACGTGGCTTTCCTGGTAGATGTGGTGACGAAGAAGAAGAAAGACCGATACGACCACTCGAAGCAAGTGGACAACTACCAGCAGATTCTATCGTCCGTGCAGTTCGACATACGCGCCATCCTGATAAAGCTGGCCGACCGCCTGCACAATATGCGCACGCTGGACAGCATGAGGCCGGACAAGCAAATGAAGATTGCCGGAGAAACGGACTACTTCTACGCTCCCTTGGCCAACCGACTGGGAATGTACCACGTAAAGACCGAACTGGAGAACCTCTCGTTCCGCTACCGCTGTCCGCGCGAATACGCCTCGCTCGTCAGCCAGTTCGAAGAGGAGAAGCGGGAAAACCAAGCCTATCTGGACGCCTTCATCGAAAAGCTGAAGAAAGCACTGGAGGACCACATACAGGTGCGCATCGAGGTGCGCTACCGCAAGCCTTACAGCATCTGGCGCAAGATGCAAAGCAAGGGATGCGACTTCCACCACGTGGACGGGAAGCACTACATCCGCATCATCTACGACATAGACAGCCGCTACAACGAGAAGGACATGAGCCTGCACGTCTATTCCATCCTGTCGGACCACTTCAAGGAACGCCCCGGAAGCCTGGCCAACTACATCAACGCCCCCAAGGAGAACGGCTACCAAAGCTTCCACGTCAAACTACTGAACGACCAAGGTGCCTGGGAGGAAATACACATCTCGTCCGAACGAATGGTGCGCAACTCACGGCTGGGCTGTGCCGCCGAGCGCACAGAGGACAACGTGAAATCGTGGCTGGAGAAATTCCAAGCCGTGCTGAAGGACGTGGCCAACCACAACCAAGAGATAGACTACATGGACGGCGTGACCTCCTCGTTCTACAACGACGACGTCATGGTGTTCACGCCCAAGGGCAAGGGCGTCATACTGCCCAAGGGAGCCACGGCACTGGACTTCGCTTTCGAGATACACAGCGCAGTGGGCGAACACGCCGTATATGCCCGCATCAACGGCAAGCTGATGTCCGTAAAGGCCGTGCTGCAACGGGGCGACTGCGTGGAGATAGGCACCCACCCGAAAGCAACCCCCGACCCCGACTGGCTGAACTACGTGCTGACCTACAAGGCCAAGCGATACCTGCGCAGCTACTTTGCCAACTGCCCCACCCTGAAGTACCAACGCTGTTGCGACTGCCACCCGCTGCCGGGCGACGAAATCATCGGATTCAAGGCTGAAAATGGCGCACTGACCCTGCACAAGCGCAACTGCCTGACCGCCATACGGCTGGCCTCGCAGGAAGGCGACTCCATCGTAGATGTCAACTTCGAGGAATGCGACGCCTTCCTCTACCCCGTGCGCATCCGCATCAAGAGCGTGGACCGCTACCACCTGCTGATAGACCTCGTCAACTGCATCACCGAACGGCAACTGTCCATCTCCAAGCTGGTCACCGAAACCATCGACCGCATCGTGGAAACCACCATCGACTTCGAGGTCCACTCCGCCAACGAACTGCAAACCGCCATGGATTCCATCGCCCGCATCGAAGGGGTGGATGAGGTGGATAGGATAGAGACGAAGTAAGGGAAGGCGTTTTCTTTGTCAAAATATACCTGATTCTCAATTATTATCTGTATTTTTGCAACGTTTTAATACGCCATTAAAATGTAGCAATATGGGATTAAAAGAAGAAATAAGGATATTGGGCAGGAAAATCGAGATAGAGCCTCGTGCCACGGACAAGTTGAAAGGTGTCACAATCGGCGAGAAACTGTCATACAGTTTCTACGACGGCACATATCAAGGTATGCCCCTGCTGTTCGTGGAACCCAAGAAAGGCAATCCCACTCCGCGTGAGTGCTACATCACGGGTAAGCGGCTGACCGAAGCATTAGGCCTGCCTGCGGTATTCATCCTTGCACCCGGTCCTACCTACGAACGTCAGCGGCTGATGGACAAGGGGGTCTATTTCATCATGTCCGAATGGTATGCCCACCTGCCCATGATTGTGGCGATGGAGAAGACCGCCAACAGAAAGAGAGCGGAGATGCTGACACCTGTGGCTCAATATCTTTTGCTCTATCACCTGCAAGCAGGCAGTCTTGAAGGTATGTCCGCAAGGGATATTAAACCATTGGTTCCGTATTCCTACGAAAGTATCACATTAGGCATCACCTGCCTTGAGGATGTGGGGCTGTGCCAAAAGATACAGAACGGACAACGCAGCAAGGTGATACACTTCGGGCAAAAGGGAAAGGAGTTATGGGACAAGGCTCAGAACGTCTTGCTGTCTCCGGTGGAGAGTCGCATCTATTGCGATGATATACACCTCGACAGGGACTATCCTGTGTGCGGCATCAACGCCCTGTCACACTACACCATGCTCAATCCCGACAGAGAACGGATGATAATGATGACCGGCAAGGAATACCGTACCGTCAAGTCGGCTGATGCCATTGACAATCCCAATATCTATGACGGCAACATCATCATAGAAGTATGGAAGCATCCCGTTGTCTGCGCCATGGACAATAAAAGCAGGTGGGTTGACCGCCTCTCCCTTGTATTATCATTGAGGGAGGACGAAGATCCGAGAGTGGAAAAAGAAGTAGAACGTATCATCAGTGAATTCAAATGGAAGGATTAGACAAGTTCCGCGATGCATTTGCAGAATATTCAGATAACTATGTAGTGATAGGCGGAACAGCTTGTGACATCACTATGACCAATACCGTAGTGCGACCCCGTGCCACCCACGACATCGATATGATCGTCATCGTAGAGAACATGACAGAGGCTTTCGCCAACCGCTTTTGGCAGTTCGTACATGAGGCAGGCTATCGTCCGGAAAAGCGAAAACAAGTGGACGGCAATCCTCCCAAGTATGAGATGTACCGTTTCCTTGACGGCAAGGGGGGCTATCCGGAGATGATAGAGCTGCTGTCACGGCATCCTGATGTATTGGGCGACCCCAAAGGACTTATCATCGAGCCTATCCCAACCGACGAGGACGTTTCAAGTCTCAGTGCCATCATCATGGACGATGACTACTACCACTTCACCATAGTGCACAGCCGACTTACAGACGGCATACGCCATGCCGATTCGGCTGCCTTGATAGCACTGAAGGCAAGAGCCTACCTCAATCTCCTTGCCGACAAACAGGAAGGCAAGCATGTGAACTCCAAGGACATCAAGAAGCACCGCTCGGATGTGTTGAAGAATGTAGTCATCATGACTGAAGACAGCATAGAGGCGCCGACTTCCATTGTGGAATGTATAAAGGAGTTTGTTGCCACTATCAGAGCCGACTGGAATACACTCGCCTCACCTCTGTCAAAGTCGCTTGGCCAAGACGAAGATTTTGTGAACGGACTCTTAGATCAGCTAAACGAATTATTTGTAGAAGCATAACAAAGATGAAGATACAATACGCATCCGATCTGCACCTGGAGTTTGCCGACAACTGGCGGTATCTCAAGGCCTGCCCTTTGGAGGTGACTGGAGACATCCTGCTGCTTGCCGGCGACATCGGTTATCTCGGCGATGACAATTACTCCAAGCATCCCTTTTGGAACTGGGCATCAGAAAACTATGAGGAGGTACATTGCTGCATGGGCAACCATGAGTTCTACAAATACTATGATGTGGCAACACTGCCCGACGGTTATCGTATGGAGATACGCCCCAATGTGTTCAGCCATTACAACGGCATTGTGCAACTTGACGGTACGGACATAATCCTGTCCACCCTATGGTCGAGGATTCCATTGGAGGACGCATATGTTACCGAGCAAGTGGTAAGCGATTTCCGCCGTATATTATATAAAGGCGCACTGATGACCTTTGTGGAGTTCAATGCCGAACACGAGCGTTGCCTGACGTTCATCAAGGATGCGGTGGCGCAGTCAAAGGCAGCCCACAAAATTGTCATCACCCATCATGTGCCGTCATTCCGTATGCTCCACCCCAAGTTCAAGGGCAGCAAGGCAAACGGAGCGTTCACCGTAGAACTGGAGGATTATATCATCGGCAGCGGCATTGACTATTGGATATACGGACACTCGCATACCAACATCAATGCAAAAATTGGCAATACGCAATGCCTGTCCAACCAGTTGGGGTATGTATTCTCCAATGAGCATCATGACTTCTCCCATGACAGGTATCTGACCATATAGTCAGCCACATATATTCATTCTACTCCTTTGCAAGCTCTTCCACATTGGAAGGGCTTTTTTCGTACTCATTGAAAATCATCGATTGCCACGTTGCCACGTTGCCACACCCCTAAGTCGTGGCAACGACATTTTACATTTCTTTGTTAACACAACGGGTAAACGTTAAAAAAACGGGGCTTTTTTAGGGGAAAATTCTACTTTTTCCCCTTTTTCAGGCAGGAAAAAGCCGGATATGCTCCACACCAACTCCGTACCCGCTCCGTACCTGCTC
>JAUNJD010000246.1 GCA_030523205.1 Bacteroides sp. | reverse complement strand
GGAATTGGCAGCCACTCCTGTTACCAATGTCAGCCAAGGACTTGCAGGCCGTTTGCCCGGCGTGGTGGCCGTATCGAATACGTCGGAACCCGGCTATGACGGTGCCACTATCACCGTTCGTGGTGTCAACACATTCGGTGATTCTTCGCCGCTGATAGTCGTTGACGGAGTACCCGGTCGTTCGCTGGAACGCATCGACCCGGCCACCATTGAGACAATGTCGGTGCTGAAAGATGCCTCGGCTGCCATCTATGGTGCCCAGGCTGCGAACGGTGTTATCCTGATAACCACCAAACGTGGTAAAATGGGGAAGCCCAAGGTAGGGTTTACCTATAATATAGGTATTGCCGCTCCTACGGTGATTCCTAAAATGGCCAATGCGGTGGAGTATGCCACATTGATGAACGAAATAGATACATACTCGGGCACTACTCCGCGTTATTCGGACGAGGATTTGCAACTGTATGCCGATGGGTCGGACCCTTGGGGACATCCAAACACCGATTGGTTTAAGGAAACTCTGAAAGACTGGTCAGCGCAGACGTATGCTAATGCCACGATTGACGGAGGTACGGAGAATGTGAAGTATTTTGTCAGCCTTTCCGCCAAGGGGCAAGATGGTTTCTATCGCCATAGCGGAACGAAGTACAATCAGTATGACCTGAAAATCAATCTAGATACGAAGATTAACAAGTACATTGACGTCTATGTGAATGCGACGGGGCGCATGGAGGACAGAAAATATCCTACCCGCTCTTCGGAGAATATCTTCCGAATGCTGATGCGTTCCAAGCCCAACTCTCCCGCTTATTGGCCCAACGGCCTGCCCGGACCCGACATTGAATATGGCGACAACCCGGTCGTTATCTGTACCAATCAGACCGGATACGAGCGTGACAAACGTTATGTATTGAGCGGAGACTTTGGCATCAACATTAAGATTCCTCATGTGGAAGGTCTGTCGGTCAAGGCCACAGCCTCCTTGGACAAGACTTTCCGCTTCCAGAAAATATGGCAAACACCTTGGACCTTGTATTCGTGGGGTGGCTCTTCTTATGACGAAAGTGGACAGCCTCTGTTGGTTGGCGGTTTGAAAGGATACAGCGATTCACGCCTCTCCGAGTCGATGGAGGACAACCTTGGAGTAGTGCTGAGCGGCATCGTCAACTATAGCCATACGTTTGCCGAGAATCACGATGTAAATGTGTTGGCCGGAGTGGAGCGCATCACGGACAAAGGTGATTCCTTCGAGGCCTTCCGTCGTTACTTCCTGTCATCTGCCATCGACCAACTGTTTGCCGGAGGCGAATCGGAGATGACGAATACCGGTACAGGCTACGAGGAAGCCCGTCTGAACTATTTCGGTCGTGTCAACTATGCCTATAAGTCCAAGTATTTGGCAGAGTTTGTATGGCGCTATCAAGGTTCCTATATCTTTGAACGGAGGAATCGTTTCGGCTTCTTCCCCGGTGTATCATTGGGCTACGTCATTTCGGAAGAAGACTTTTGGAAAGAGCACATGCCTTCATCCATCACGTTCTTCAAGATTCGTGCCTCGTGGGGACAGACCGGTAATGACTTGATTGACCCTTATCAATATCTGGCATCTTATACATTCAACTCTTTGGCATTCCTGACAAATGGTGGGGCTACGTCCAATAAAGCCTTGATGGAGGGTGTCGTGCCGAATGAGAATGTAACTTGGGAGACGGCCACTCAGAAGAATATCGGTATCGACGTGCAACTGTTCAATGGAGATCTCGCATTGTCCATCGATTATTTCCACAATAAGCGTAGTGACATTCTGTGGACCCGCAATGCTTCCGTGCCTAGCTCATCGGGGTTGCAGCTTCCTGACGAGAATCTGGGAGAAGTGCAAAACCAAGGCTTTGACTTCAACATTGATTACCGCAAGCAGTTCAAGGATATACGCTTTGGTGTCAACCTCAATGGCGTGTATGCACGCAACAAGATTCTGTTTTGGGATGAGGCTGCCGGAACTCCCGACTATCAGAAGTCAACCGGCAATCCGATTGATGCGGGCCTCTACTACCAATCGCGCGGCATCTTCAAGACCCAAGCTGAGGTGGATGCCTATCCACACTGGGCAGGGGCGCGTCCGGGCGACATTATCTTCGAGGACGTAAACGGTGACGAGGTTATCGACGGTAACGACCGAGTGCGCGACGACAGAAGCCGCACTCCCCGGTTCACCGGTGGACTAAACCTTAGTTTGGGCTACAAGAATCTTGATTTCTCGTGCTTGTTCCAAGGTGCTTTCGGTGGCGTGTTCTATCAGACGACCGAGTCGGGCGACTTCGCCAACTTCCTGAAGAGCTTCTATGACAACCGCTGGACGGAAGAGAACCCGAATGCTTCCTTCCCGAGAACGTACAATCGGAGCAACGAATACTACGTCAATCAGCAAAACACATTCTGGCTGCATAAGACCGACTATGTCCGCCTGAAGAACATCGAGCTTGGCTATACGTTGCCCGACACATGGACCAAGAAAGTCGGCATCGAACGGCTGCGTGTGTATGTCAATGCTTACAATCTACTGACGTTCAGTCCCGACATGGACGACTACGACCCGGAGAACACCAGCGGGTCGGGCTACAATTATCCCTTGAACAAGGTAATCAACTTTGGTGTGAATGTTAACTTCTAAAAAAACACAATGGATATGAAACGTTTATATAATTTGCTATTTGCCATCTGCCTCCTGTTTTCGGCATGTGACACAGACTTCTTGGAAGTAGATCCGGTTGACCGATATTCGGACGCCGTAGTGTGGACCGACGAATCTCTTATCACAGCATTTGTGAACAACATCTACATGGGACAAAAGTGGGGATTCCACACCGTCATGCTTTCTTCCTTGTGCGACGAGTCGATGGAAGTATGGTCGTGGGAGAGCCAGCCGGTGGTGATGAGCGAGCTTACATCCAGCTATCAAGGCATATTGGCACCGGACTTCTGGATTATAACTTTCCACAATATCAACTGGGATAACCTGTATTCCAACATCCGCGCTTGCAACGTCTTTTTCGAGAATGTGGAGAAGTACGAGGTGCAGGGCGATTTCGTGGATCAGCTGAAGGGTGAAGTCCACTATCTGCGGGCCTACTTCTATTATTGGCTGATGAGCCAATGGGGTGGTGTTCCCTTGATAGAGAATGCTTACAGCACGTCGGATGACTTGCTGGTTGCCCGCAACACTTTTGCCGAGACGGTGGATTTCATCGTGAAGGACTTGGATGCGGCAGCCGACATCCTTCCCCTGACCGACGACAAGGCACGTGCAACCAAGGGAGCCGCTTTGGCTTTGAAAGCCCGCGTTCTGCTGTATGCGGCAAGCGACCTGTACGTCTCGCAGTCGGAATGGGCCTCCGGCTATTCCAATCCGGAACTTATCGGCTATACCGACGGAAGTCAGAACGAACGCTGGCAGAAGGCCAAGGATGCCGCAAAGGCCGTAATGGATTTGGGCATTTATCACCTATACGGAGAAAATACCGAGTGGGCTACAGCGGAAGAAGCCACACAGAACTACATCAACATATTCCTGTGTCATGATTCCGACGAAGACATCATGGTGCAATACTACGACTTCTATAACCATAGCAGCAGCGACTTCCAGCTTCCGCGCGTAGGCTTGTTCAACAGCCCCAACGGTTTCCACGGCTGGGGTGGAAACACGCCCACGGGACAGTTGGTTGACTCTTACGAGATGAGCGACGGCACCAAGTTCAGCTGGGACAACCCTGTCCATGCAGCCCATCCCTATGAGAACAGAGACCCCCGCTTCTATGCCTGCATCTTGTACAACGGTTCGCATTGGCGCGAACGCCCCGACGACACCATCGGAGCCGACCCCGACGGCATTGTGCAGACCGGCTACTACGAACAGGCTGACGGAAGCTATTCGGCAGGGCTGGATACACGCCAAGGTCCCATCGAAGACTGGAACGGTACTTACACCGGATATTATATGCGCAAATTCCTGGACCCTTCGGTCAATCATCAGTACGACCGTCAGACCTATCCTTGGCGCCAACTGCGTTATGCGGAAGTTCTGCTGAACTATGTAGAGGCTTGCCTGGAGTTGGGCGAGGAGGACGAGGCACGCACTTACCTCGACCTGATTCGCAAGCGTGCCGGTATGCCTGCCGTCCCGTCGTCCGTGACGGGGAACGACTTGATGGAGCTTTACCGCAACGAACGAAAGATAGAACTGGCCTATGAGCAACACCGCTATTTCGATATACGCCGTTGGATGATTGCCCCCGATGTCATCAAGAATGCACAAGGTGTCGATATCCGCTATCCGTATGGCTCGGACCAGCCCAACTATTCCATCATCGAGGTGCAGGAGAGGGCTTGGAATGACAAGGCCTATCTGATGCCGGTTTATCTGGACGAGATGAATAAGAATAATCTGTTGATTCAAAATCCGGGGTATTAGTTTTCCGGCCGGCACCCCGTTTGTGCCGGCTGGTTTAAGGTAACCACAATTCCGCGGCTCCTTCATCGGGCAGATGAGGGGGCCGTAAACCGTTAAATAGGTAACCGACTTACGATAAGATGTACATCGAGCTACGTTGAGTGCCGTACTGAGACCTACTCGCTCCTATACCGAGTGGTATATCATTCCGGATGGTATAGGAAATCATCTAGGATGATTATACAAATCATCCGGATTGATTATGGGAATCATCCGTATTGATTATACAAATCATCCGGGATGATTTCCTACTCAGTCTAGGACTCATCCTGTTTAAGTAACGTACTTACCCGGGATGAGTCCGTCACCGAACATGGTTGACGGGCATTGCAGAGTGCGGAATCCCGCCTTCGTCCCTGTGAAATAATCCGTTGACTTTTTGCGGAATACGAAAATCCTATTACCTTTGCCCCTTGCCAACCCCGGCAAGGGGCAATCTATTTATAAAAACAAAGATGATGACTACCGCACAAATGAATCTGGAGGTGCAACGCTCGGAGATTATTCGACAGCTTTATTCTACCGATAACCCCGAAGTGTTGACAAAGGTGCAGCGTGCCCTTAAAAATGCCTTGAAGAAAATACAGCAGGAAGAAGAGGATACCGAGTACATCAGCAAAGAGGAAGTAATGGACGGCATTCGTGAAGGACTGACGGAAATGTTTCGGGCTCAGCGGGCGGGTGAAAAATTGAAATCGGCTAAAGATTTGCTCAATGAACTATAATATAGATGTGAATTATGAAACCGTCGAAACCATTTGCACCTCTCTCCTTGTAGTCTTGTTAACTTGTCAACTTGTCTTCTAACTCAAAAACTCAAGAACTCAAATGAATATAGAAACCATAAAGTCCGTTTACT
>JAUNJD010000245.1 GCA_030523205.1 Bacteroides sp. | reverse complement strand
CAATTATCCATTAAATTATCCGTCTTGAATCTGTGTAATCTGTGTGCTCTTTCTTTTATCTATCGTTATTTCTCAGCCTTCTTTCCGTAGAAGAACATAAAATAAATACCGACAATCACAAATGGAATGCTGAGCCATTGACCCATGTTCAGTGTCATGCCGTCCTCAAAAGTTACTTGGTTTTCCTTTAGGAATTCGATGAAGAAGCGAAAGACGAAGATTTCTGTCAGACAGAGACCGAAGAAGAATCCACGGGGATAAACTGACGGGATTCCTGTGGATGGGATGGCTGTCTGATGGGCTTTGGTGGCTTTGAAGTTGGTTTGCGGTTTGGTTTCTTCTTGCTGTTTCTGTCCGCGTTTGTAGAGGTACATCATGCCCAGGAAGAAGATGAAATAAGCTATGGCTTCGTACAGTTGTCCCGGATGGCGGGGGAGCATATCTACACGCTCGAACACGAAGGCCCAAGGCATATCGGTCGGTTTGCCGATGATTTCGGAGTTCATCAGGTTGGCCAGGCGGATGCAACAAGCGGTGATGGGAGTGGCTACGGCAATCATGTCGAGTACGTCAACGTAGTGCATCTTCGTCTTGCGGCAGTAGAGGAAGAGGGCGATTATCAGTCCGGCAGTACCTCCGTGGCTGGCAAGTCCTTGGTAACCTACCAGCTTCCATCCGTTTGGCGTTATGTCGATGGGGAGTAGCATTTCGATGATACCCGTTGTGCTGGTGAAGTATCGGTCGAAGTCGTAAAACAGGCAATGTCCCAAGCGCGAACCGATAAGGATGCCGAAGAAGCAGTAGAAGAACAGCGGTTCGAACAATTCATCGCTAATCTTCCGGTCGCGGTATTCCTTGCGCACGATGAAGAAGGCCAATGCGAGGCCGACAAGCCACAACAGTCCGTAATATCGGATGGAGATGGTTCCGAATAGCTTGAACAGTTCGGGGTCCGGATTCCAGTTGATGGTGAGTAGTGACAACATAAGTTTTTGAGTTATTTAGTTTCTAAGTTTGTTGAATTTCTCTGCCACCATTCTGTACGTTGGAATGTCTATTCCTTCCGCTTCGGCGGCAGTAATCATGTCGAACAGTAGCCCTTGCACTTCGCTTTCGTGTCCGCGTGCCATGTCTTTCTGCATGGAGGCGGTGCTTTCGGGGTCGAGGTTGTCGATGATGCGCAGGCAGTTTTCTACGTGATTAGAGGGTAGGGGGATGCCCAGCTTGCAACCCAAGGCATAGCTTTCCTGCGATAGTCCGGTGAATGTATCGCGCACCGGGCCGGACTTCTGTACTTCGCCCATCGGCACGTCGTAGTAAGCTCCCGTAACGGCCATGGCAGAGATGAACGACCATTTCACGAACGTGTCGCGGTTGATGTCATCAGAGATTTCGGCCTTGATGCCGCTCTCCAGCAAATCGCGCTGTACGGCCTCCATTGTTTCACGGGAAACAATTGTTCCACGGTGTGCTCCAAAGACCAGTCGGAATATCCGTCCCATCTGTGTAATTTCTCCCTTGCCCGAGACGAAACCGACGATGTAGATGCAGCCGTCCAGCACCGTGACACCGGGCACCAACCGCTGTATGCGTGGTCCTGTGCCATAGACATTCAATATAGGAATGACAATGGTTCCCTCGTGTGATGCCCGCTGAATCAAGTCCGTGATAGAACCAACGGAATACCCCTTGACACAGACAAAGATAACATCCGCTTTGCCCGTGTATTCTTCGGCTGTATAAGACGGGATAGGCAGGGTATGTTCACCCTTCAAGTCGGAGTGCAAGCGCAGTCCGTGTTCACGCATGGCAGCCAAGTGTTCGCCGCGGGCGATGCAAGTCACGTCCTTTCCGGCAAGAGAGAGAAAAGCGGCGATGCTGCCTCCTACGCCGCCTGTTCCGGCTATCAGATACTTCATTTGAGTTTTTGAGTTCTTTAGTTTTTAAGTTTTTTAGTTGACGAGGGGACGGGTTAACGAGGCAACTTATACGTTGAATCGGAAGTGCATGATGTCGCCGTCCTGCACCACGTAGTCTTTGCCTTCCACACCCAGCTTTCCGGCTTCGCGCACAGCAGCTTCGCTGCCATATTTGATGTAATCCTCGTACTTAATGACTTCTGCACGGATGAATCCTTTCTCAAAGTCTGTGTGGATGACACCTGCACATTGCGGAGCCTTCCAACCCTTGTGATATGTCCAGGCCTTTACTTCCATCTCGCCGGCAGTGATGAAGGTTTCGAGGTTCAGCAGGCTGTAGATGGCTTTGATGAGGCGGTTGCAGCCACTTTCCTTCAGTCCGAGGTCTTCGAGGAACATCTGCTTTTCTTCGTAAGTCTCCAGTTCGGCAATGTCGGCTTCGGTCTGCGCGGAGATAATCATTAGTTGGGCATTTTCTCCCTTGATGGCCTCGCGCACTTGCTCTACGTAGGCGTTGCCTGTGGCGGCACTTGTGTCATCTACGTTGCAGACGTAAAGCACGGGTTTGGTGGTCAGCAGGAACATCTGCTTGGCACAGGCTTCTTCGTCTTCGTTTTGGCAGGTTACGGTGCGGGCGCTCTGTCCTTGCTCCAAGGCGGCCTTGTAGCGCAGCAGGAGGTCAAGCTCTACCTTTGCCATCTTGTCGCCACCTACCTTGGCTACTTTCTCCACACGCTTGATGCGATTCTCTACCGTCTCAAGGTCTTTCAGTTGCAGTTCGGTGTCGATGATTTCCTTGTCGCGTACGGGGTTGACGGAGCCATCTACGTGCACAATGTTGCCATTGTCGAAGCAGCGCAGCACGTGGATGATGGCGTCGCACTCACGGATGTTGCCCAGGAATTGATTACCCAGTCCTTCGCCCTTGCTGGCACCCTTTACCAGTCCGGCGATGTCAACGATGTCGCACACGGCGGGTACAATGCGGCCCGGATGAACCAATTCGGCCAACTTGGTCAGTCGTTCATCGGGTACGGATACCTGACCCATCTGAGCATCGATAGTACAAAACGGGAAGTTTGCCGCCTGTGCCTTCGCACTGGACAGGCAGTTGAAAAGAGTGGATTTTCCCACGTTGGGAAGGCCCACGATACCTGCTTTTAATGCCATAAGCTTATCTTGTTTTTTAGTTATTATTCAGCTATATGTTTGTCGGTTGCCTCGTCTGCAGAGGCACTGCACGTTATCCTAGAATAGGCTGTGTGCAACCTTCAGTGTAAATTTGCGACAAAGATAGTGCAAACCGAAAGCAGAACAAAATAAGCTTGGTTATTTTTAGTATTCAACTAAAAACTTAAATTTGCAGCCGCAATCCAAAAGAAGATAGATATTTCGTATGAATGTAAAAGTCAAAGGCTATGTGTTGGGTGCCATTGCCGCTGCCTCCTATGGCATGAACCCCTTGTTTGCCCTCCCTCTGTACAAGGCGGGCATGAATCCCGATTCGGTATTGTTTTATCGTTACCTGCTTGCCATTCCCATATTGGGCATCATGCTGAAGGCACGCGGGCGCAGCTTTCGTACCAACCGTAAGGAAGTGCCCATGCTGGTGATAATGGGATTGCTGATGGCTCTGTCCTCGCTGATGCTGTTCGAAAGCTACAACTACATGGATGCAGGTATCGCCTCCACATTGTTGTTTGTCTATCCCATCATGGTGACGTTCATCATGGCGATAGGCTTCAAGGAGAAGCTGGCGTGGACCACGTGGCTTTGCCTTGTCATGGCACTTACGGGCATCGGATTACTCTATAAGGCGGCTGACGGTGCTACGCTTAGTTTGGTGGGCACACTGTTCGTGTTTGTCTCTTCCTTGTCGTACGCTATCTATATCGTAGGTGTCAATCATAGCGTCCTGAAAGATGTGGCTACACTCAAGGTCACTTTCTACGTCTTGCTCTTCGGTCTGTCCATATTCTTAGTTCGCCTTTGCCTCAGCGGAGAGTGGCAGACGCCGAGTGCCGACCAATGGTATCTATGGTTCAACCTATTGGCTTTGGCTGTATTCCCCACTGCTATCTCTTTCCTCTGCACCACGAGTGCCATCCAGTACATCGGCTCTACGCCTACCGCCATCTTGGGTGCCTTGGAGCCTGTGACGGCTGTCTTCTTCGGCGTAATGGTCTTCAATGAGACGCTCACTCCGCGCGAGACTTGTGGCTTGGTGCTGATTATTGTAGCCGTGACGCTCGTCATTGCGGGCGGAAACATCACGGTGCATTTGGTACGTTTCCGCAAACTGTTCCCGCGGTTGCCTATAAAGAAAAGAAATAAATAGCCCTTTGGATAATCATGACAGAATTCGGATAAACATTTCACGTTATCCCCTTCTCTGTATACAGATTGCTGATATTGCAACCATTCTTCCCGATTTCTCCCTGTCGCTTATTGAAAATCAGCAGATTCTTGATATATTTGCAGGGAATAAAACGGAGAAGAACATGAACGAGATTATCCAGTTGGACAGCATCAAGGCATACAACGACCTGTATGGCCTGGAGACGAAACACCCCCTTATAACGGTAGTAGATTTGAGGAAAGCCACGCAGATGGCCAATCATGTAAAGATGAACTACGGCGTGTATGCGCTCTTCATCAAACACGGCGTGGGCTGTACGCTGCGCTATGGCCGTCAGAAGTACGACTATCAGGAGGGAACGGTGGTGAGCTTTGCGCCCGGACAATTGGTACAAGTGGAGATGGAGGACGAAGAATTGAGCAAGGAAGTCAGCGGACTTATCTTTCATCCCGACTTGATATATAGTACCCCACTTGGCAGGAAAATGAGTATGTACACTTTCTTCAGCTATGCGCAAAGCGAGGCACTGCATCTCTCCGAACAAGAACAGACCATGCTTACCGACTGCCTGCATGGCATACAGGCGGAAATAGAGCATCCCGTAGATCATCACACTCGTGCGTTGCTGTGCGTGCAGGTGGAGCTGTTCCTCAACTATTGCCTACGCTTCTACGACCGTCAGTTCTGCACGCGCAACAAGGTGAACAGCGACATCTTACAGAAGTTTGAGCAGGAACTGAACGCTTACTTTGATAGCGGATATGCCCAAGAGGGTGGGCTTCCTTCCGTCCGCTATTTTGCCGATAAGGCTTTCCTTTCATCCGGATATTTCGGCGACCTCATCAAGAAGGAAACGGGGAAGACAGCG
This sequence comes from Bacteroides sp., assembly GCA_030523205.1. GTDB lineage: Bacteria > Bacteroidota > Bacteroidia > Bacteroidales > Bacteroidaceae > Bacteroides. The sequence goes on along the minus strand of JAUNJD010000245.1, from coordinate 236 downwards.
CAAGAATACATCCAAATGAAACTGATAGACCGCTCGAAGCAATACCTGCTCAGCACCAATCAAAGCATTAGCCAAATAGCCTATGACTTAGGTTTTCAGTATTCGCAGCACTTCATCCGTATGTTCAAGAAGCAGACGGGATATACGCCGAAAGAGTTTCGGATGATGAACGACTGACAGACACCTGAGTTAGACAATGGGACACCCAAATTATTTTTGTGGTGGTAGGAGCGGTG
>JAUNJD010000244.1 GCA_030523205.1 Bacteroides sp. | reverse complement strand
CATTATTGGCGTTCTTTGGTTTCCATATGCAAGAATTGTATTAGCTTTATATTTTTCACAAACACATTTGTGATTATAAAAACTACACGCAACATGATATAGAAAAATGCTGTCCATGCTTATGGTTATTTCAAATATACAAGTTGTTCAGCGGTTTTCTTCGTTTTAGGTACTACATTACTTAAAATGCTGGATGATTCTTTAATCTCTTCAATTTCTTCATACTTTCATTTCTTTCCACTATCTTTGCCCCAAACACTATTAACATTTAAGTTATGGCAACATACAAACGGATTTTACTAAAGCTCAGCGGCGAGAGCCTGATGGGCGAAAAGCAATACGGCATCGACGAGAAGCGCCTTGCCGAATATGCAGCACAGATTAAGGAGATTCACGAACTGGGTGTACAAATCGGCATCGTCATTGGCGGAGGAAACATCTTCCGCGGACTGAGCGGGGCAAGCAAGGGCTTCGACCGCGTGAAGGGCGACCAAATGGGTATGCTGGCTACCGTTATCAACAGCTTGGCTCTTAGCTCGGCTTTGGTGGCTGCGGGTGTGAAGGCTCGTGTGCTGACTGCTGTCCGCATGGAACCCATCGGCGAGTTCTACAACAAATGGAAAGCCATCGAATGCATGGAAGCCGGCGAGGTAGTCATCATGTCAGCCGGAACAGGCAATCCCTTCTTCACTACTGATACAGGCTCAAGCCTGCGCGGCATCGAGATTGAAGCCGACGTAATGCTGAAGGGAACGCGCGTAGATGGCATCTACACCGCTGACCCCGAGAAAGACCCTACTGCCACCAAGTTCCACGACATCACTTACGACGAAGTGCTGAAGCGCGGCCTCAAGGTAATGGACCTCACCGCTACCTGTATGTGCAAGGAGAACAACCTCCCCATTATCGTGTTCGACATGGACACCGTGGGCAACCTCAAGAAGGTAATGCAAGGCGAAGAAATAGGTACGCTGGTGCACAATTGAAACGTCTCCTCCGAAAATAAGTCGTATTTTGCACATATTATAGAAAAAGATGTATCTTTGCATACAATTCATTCTATAGTAATCTATAAATAAGGTAAATATGAAAGATGTAAAAGACATTTTGAACGAAGCGCAGGAGAAAATGGATATGGCCGTGATGTATCTGGATGATGCCTTGGCTCATATCCGTGCCGGCAAGGCTGATGTCCGCCTGCTGGACGGTATCCGCGTAGACTCTTACGGGAGCATGGTTCCCATCAACAACGTAGCCGCTGTGACGACGCCGGATGCCCGTAGCATCGCCATCAAGCCGTGGGACAAGAGTATGTTCCGCGTCATCGAGAAAGCCATTATCGACTCCAGCCTCGGCATCATGCCCGAAAACAACGGCGAGATTATCCGCCTTGGCATACCGCCCTTGACCGAGGAACGCCGTAAGCAACTTGCCAAACAGTGCAAGGGCGAAGGCGAAACAGCCAAAGTAAGCGTACGCAACGCCCGTCGCGAAGCCATCGATGCCTTGAAGAAATCCGTAAAGGAAGGCTTGGCCGAAGACGCACAGAAAGGCGGCGAAGAGAAATTGCAGAAGGTGCACGACAAGTACATCAAGCAGATTGACGAAATGCTGGCTGCAAAGGACAAAGAAATCATGACGGTGTAATCTAATTTAATGGATAATTGATAATGGATAATGGACAATTATAAAGCCCTCGGCTTTTTATCTATCCTTCTCATTATCAATTATCCATTACTTTGAAGGGCCTTGTAATTAAGAACACCGGAAGCTGGTATCTGGTAAAGACCGACGAGGGAAACCTCGTGGAATGCAAAATCAAAGGTAATTTCCGCCTGAAAGGAATCCGCAGCACCAATCCCGTTGCGGTGGGCGACTATGTGCAAATCATTCTGAACCAAGAGAGAACGGCCTTCATCAGCGAGATTGAAGACCGGAAAAATTATATCATCCGCCGTGCCTCCAACCTGTCCAAGCAGTCGCACATATTGGCGGCCAACCTCGACCAATGTATGCTGGTGGTCACCATCAGCCGCCCCGAAACTTCCACTATCTTTATCGATCGTTTCTTGGCTTCGGCTGAGGCCTACCGCATCCCTGTCAAACTGGTCTTCAACAAGATTGATATTTATACCGAAGACGAGCTTCGCTACTTGGAAGCTCTCGTCCACCTCTACACCACCATCGGCTATCCTTGTTTCAAGGTTTCGGCCAAGCAGGAGGAGGGCATTGCCACCCTCAAGGAAGAGCTGAAGGAGCGCGTCACGCTGTTCTCCGGCCATTCCGGTGTGGGCAAATCGACCCTCATCAATGCCATCCTGCCCGATGCCGCCGCCAAGACGGGTGAAATCTCCTCCTACCACCTCAAGGGTATGCACACCACCACCTTCTCCGAAATGTTTCCCGTGCCCGGCAACGGCTACATCATCGACACTCCGGGCATCAAGGGCTTCGGCACCTTCGACATGGAAGAAGAAGAAGTAAGCCACTACTTCCGCGAGATATTCCAAGCCTCTGCCGATTGCCGTTATGGCAACTGTACGCACCGTCATGAGCCGGGCTGCGCCGTACGCAAAGCCGTAGAGCAGCATCTCATCAGCGAATCGCGCTACACCTCCTACCTGAATATGCTGGAAGACAAGGAAGAAGGGAAGTACAGGACAGGGTTCTGAGGCTGTACACCTTTTCCGCCGATTATTCCTCCTTCAGGTGGGATATTCTCTTTATTTTTGCATCCAAACTTTAATGCAGTACCATCATGAAATTCTACTTTCTGGCTTGCCTTGCCTTCCTCTGCTTGGCATCCGCACATTCGCAAGAGGCAAAGACTTATAAAGATAAGCAGTCTTATAAGAACTGGGTGCGACTGGCTCCGAGACTGGATGATGCCTTCCTACAAACGGATGAGGCCATCCGCATTGCCGACAACGTACTCCTTTATCAGCAGACCACCGGCGGCTGGCCAAAGAACATATATATGCCTGCTGAACTGACTGACGAAGAACGCGAAGAAGCACTCTCGGCCAAAGATGATGTCAACGAAAGCACCATCGACAATGCAGCCACCACCACCGAAATCCGCTACCTATCGCGCATCTATCAGGCTACCGGCATCGACAAATATAAGGAAAGTGCCTTCGAAGGCATCCGCTATCTGCTGAAAGCCCAATACGACAACGGTGGATGGCCGCAATTCTGGCCCCGTCCTACCGGCTACTACACCCACATCACCTACAACGACAATGCCATGATAAACGTCATGAACCTGCTGCGCGAAGTCTATGAGAAGAAAGCCCCCTATACTTATGTGCCCGACAGCCTGTGCCAACAAGCACGCAAGGCCTTCGACAAAGGAGTGGAATGCATCCTCAAGACGCAAGTAAGGCAAAATGGCAAGCTAACCGTTTGGTGTGCCCAGCACGACGAGCATACCCTAGCCCCCGCCAAAGCACGTGCCTACGAACTGCCCTCGCTAAGCGGAGCCGAATCGGACAACATCGTATTGCTGCTGATGTCTCTACCCCACCCTTCCTCTGAAATCGTCGAAAGCGTGGAATCGGCCATTGCCTGGTTCAAGCGCAGCCGGATATTCGGGCTACAACGCAAGAACTTCACCAATGACGAGGGCCGGAAAGACTATCGTATGGTTCCCTGTCCGCAGGACGATTACGAATGCCCCGTCTATTGGGCACGCTTCTACACCCTCGAAGACAACCGCCCCTTCTTCTGCGATCGCGACGGAGTGAAGCGCTTCAATATCTCCGAGATAGGCTACGAACGCCGCAACGGATACAGTTGGTACAACACCGAGGGGAAAAAAGTATTGGCTAGATATGAAGAGTGGAAAAAGGAATTAAAGTAAACCCAACGAAAATCACAGAAGTGTAGAAATCACGAAACTGTATTTTATTCGACTTCCACAAACCGTATATCTTTCTGTTTGTATTTCGGCCCATTCTTGCGACAATAGCGTCAAGAGAATGGGTAAATGCAATCATTCTGCCACACAATACACCCAAAACGCTAAATTTCATCCACAAACTTCCGTCCACTGAGACATATAGCATACCAGAATTTTATCAATAAAAAGAATAAAAATTCTTTTGTTTCTGCATATTCTTTCCAAAATATTCCCTACCTTTGCGCCGTTTTAAGAATAATTATGCAGAAAGATGAAAAAGAAAGCCAATCGGTTAGATGCCATCAAGATGATTATCTCAAGCAAAGACATCAGTTCGCAAGAAGAACTGCTGCAAGCATTGGGACAAGAAGGCTTTGAACTGACGCAAGCCACCTTGTCACGCGACTTGAAACAACTGAAAGTTGCCAAAGCGGCAAACATGAACGGGAAATACGTCTATGTATTGCCCAACAACATCATGTACAAACGAACCAACGAACAGAGTGCCAGCGAAATGTTAATGAACAGCGGATTTGTCTCCCTGCAATTCTCGGGCAACATAGCTGTCATCCGCACACGCCCGGGCTACGCAAGCAGCATGGCCTACGACATTGACAACCGCGAGTACGACGGCATACTCGGTACTATTGCCGGCGACGACACCATCATGTTGGTAGTGCGCGAGCATACCTCTCACAGCGAGGTACGCAACTTTCTTTCCCAAATCATACCGAATATGAAATGACCTATGTGCCGTCAGGGTAAGAAACAGGCTGAGACGGCATGATATTAACAACTTAACATACTTTTATTTAGAAATAAGAAATGGATTCGAAACAAATTGATGTCATGGTAGCAGACGCTTCCCATGAGGTTTATGTAGACACAATTTTGGATACCATACGTGAAGCCGCCAAAGTGCGCGGAACGGGCATCGCAGAACGCACACACGAATATGTCGCAACCAAGATGAAAGAGGGAAAGGCCATCATAGCCTTGTGTGGAGACGATTTTGCGGGCTTTACCTATATCGAGAGTTGGGGCAACAAGCAGTATGTTGCTACGTCGGGACTGATTGTACATCCCAAGTACCGCGGCCTGGGACTGGCCAAGCGAATCAAAGCCGCCTCTTTCCAGCTGGCACGCCTGCGATGGCCCAATGCCAAAGTTTTCAGTCTGACCAGCGGTGCTGCCGTCATGAAGATGAACACCGAACTGGGTTATGTGCCTGTCACCTTCAATGAACTGACGGACGATGACGCCTTCTGGAAGGGATGCGAAGGATGCACCAATCACGACATCTTAGTAGCCAAGGACCGCAAATTCTGCATCTGCACAGCCATGCTGTACGATCCGAAGCTGCACGAAGACAGCAGGATTTAATTTAATGAAGAATGAAGAATTTAGTGGACAAGGGACAAGTGAACAAGGCAACAAGAAGACAACAATAAACCTTGCCTCGTAGTCTCGTCAACTTGTCAACTCGTCAAC
>JAUNJD010000243.1 GCA_030523205.1 Bacteroides sp. | reverse complement strand
GTCTATGATCTTTGGATAACATGATTATATTGCCACGGACTTATGCAACTGTGCCCATTTCCATCTTTATTATTATAGATATATGGGTCTGTAATACCTCTATCAAGATGGTTTACAAATGGAGTCAGTATTCTACCACTAGATGTACTGGCCGTTGATACATAAGCAGCTTTATTGTCACTTCCATCTTTTATGGCATTTCCATAAACCAACGGTAGACTGTAAGTACCCGGAGCATTAATTATGTAGCAGTTGGCAGTATTCTCCACCATTGAGGCACCTTGGCTATTGGACAGATTATAAGGATTATATGTAGTATTAATGGATGCCGTTTTTCGTAATGTAGCATTAGGGTCTGACATTACACCCTCCTGTGCCCCGACACCAGCATCGTAACTGACAGCCTCGGTGCTACCCTCACCGCTCGTAACAAAAGACGTAATCCAATCGGGACGCTCAATCACAGTATAACCACTCACCTCATCTCCTTCAACAAATTCGGCTGTCCATGAAACAGCAACCTGACTTTCGTCTGTTTCGTTTCTCACCTGCTTGACATAACTCAATACGGAATAGCTGTTCGTACCACCCAAATAAGTGAAAGAAGTCGGTGCTGTTACTTCAAAGATAGGTTCTTCCACTATCGAAGATGTAGAGACGATGTAAGTCACCGTATAACCTTCCGGCCATACCTTGCCGCTAAGTGAGGCTTCCAGCGTAGAGTTGTCGCTAAGCGTTACCACCAATTTGGCATCCGTGCCCAATGTCTGCGGAATCATGAAGAAGGTAGTGCCATTGCCGTCGCCCAGCACTTCGGTAGTACCGTCGGTGTCGGCTGACGTCCCGCTATAACTATCTATTGCGACAGAGTAGGACATGACTTCACCACTCGTGCCCGCAACAGTATTGCCGTCGGCATCCGTGTAATCCCAAGTCTTGGTAAGGCTGGTATTCGAAGCATCGGTCAGGCTGACATACGTGCCCGAACCATAGACGTTCTGCAACTCAACCTTGGTGATTGTCCCGGGAAAACCGGAAGCTGCCTTTACCTTCACCGCCGTCAGTATGTGCTTAAACGTCAGGTCCAAGGTCTCTTTCTTGTTGCCATCCACGTCCGTAGCCGATGCAAGCACAAGGTCTTTTTGGTCTTTCACCTCACCGGCCACGGTATAAGTGAGGGACGATCCGGGGCAGTCTATCGTCAGATTGCTGTTACCATCGTTGGGAGCATAGCCAAAGAACGCCATCTTGTAATCACTCCCGGGCCAGAAGTAGGTGGTGGACGGATACCATATATCGTCCGTCTCGCTGACGGAAACATTGTTGATATAGGGGGCTACGGATGTCGCCGTGCTCCAAGTAGCATCTTTGTCGTAAACGTAGGCATACACGCCGAAGGAACTGTAAAAACTGCTCGTGCTGACGGTGGTTCCGCGCGTCTGCACGCCGGACTTGAGGAACACGGTACTGTCAATGCCCGCTTCGGTGGAAGTAAGCAGCCATAGATTGCTGTCGTCGAATAGACGTGCTTCGCAACGGGCAGACCGATGACTTTCCGAAGAACGGGTTGCGGTGCCGCTGCCCCACTTGTCCGCAACCGATACGCCAAAATACAATCGGTCGGCTTCCTGCCGATTCCCACCAAGATTGTCGTCCGTGCACGAGGCGGTGCAAGCCATGATGCCTGCACACGCCGCCGCAATCGTAACTTTCCTTCTCAATAATGCTATCATAATTCTTCCTTGTATTTTTATTGTTTTCGTTCTTATCATCATCGGCATTGCCGCACACCGCCAATGCCTGCTAGTGACCGGGAAGGGAACATTCAACCCCGCCCGGCCTATGAATAAATGTCTCTGATGCGCCTCCTTATGACGGACAAGGAAGGCACTCTCAAATTATTAACCGGTTATTACTCTCCTTCTGTAGTACCGCTGGTAGTAGTTGTTGACATGTCAACGTCATTGTTTGCCGACTGGAATTCGTCAACAGTAATATCGAAGGTAACAGGAACAAGAACGGGGTCTCCCGGTTGGTCAGGATCATCGGGGTCAGGATTGGGCGTAGGAGGCACATAACCACCACCTTGACCAAAGATGAAGGTATAGGTGTACTTATATCCCTCGTTCCAAGCAATTGCGACAGGGATGGCAACATCAGCATAACCACCATTGCCATCACTCCAAATAAGAGTCTCGGTAGTGCCTGATACGTTCCAAATCTTGCAGCTAATCAAGAAATAGGAATATCCTTTTTCGTTCTTGGCATCATTTGTTACATCCCATGCGCTCTGTGTCTGCGGCAGAAGGAACAAAGCCTTGCTAGTAGAGCTAGTCAGCGCCGTGGCTGTAGCCGTGGACGAACCTGCCAAAGATACGGCAGAAGACAATGCAACTGCAAAGTTTGTCTTATCATCACTCAACGTCCATGAGCCTTGCGAACCGCTTACGGCAGATGTAGAACCATTATCCGCGTCCAGCTGAGTAGTTGTAGCAGCAGTCGGATAAGTGTAAGTACCGCCATTCTGTACATTGACAACACTAACACTTGCAATCTCTACTTTCAGATTGGAATTCGTGTTCTTGGCAGCGAATACAATCTGCGACAGGGCATGACGGAAGTTAATCGATACGGCTGAAGACTCATGGTTTGCCTTGGTCTCACCAAGATTTACCGCATAAAGCAAGTCTACTTGATTGTCAACTTCACTTGCTACCGTGAAAGCATCAATCGTATATGCACTTTCACCTTTTGTAATGGAATAAGCAGTAGGGCTTATGGAATAGAAATCCAAAGACCCGGATTCCGGCCAAAAATAAGTGCTGGCAGTGCTCCATTTGTTGTCTACCTTTGATACAGTAATTCCATCCATGAAAACGCTGGTCGAAGAAGATGCACCGTCATCGTAGTAAGCGTAAGTCTTAAACGCATCGATACTGCTCGTTGTCGTAGCGGTGCCACGTGTGCTGCTATTAGCCACAGCACTGAACTTGATGGCAGCACTGTTGTCAATCACTTCTGTCGTTTCGTCGTTAGTACATCCCGTAACCAATGCCATGGCCGACAGAGCCAAAAGATACAATTTACCTTTCATTGTCAATTTGATTTTTAATGAAACAAAATAAAAAACTCTCGTATATATGTCATCACATGATGATATCTTCGTCTACATTGCCCCATTCATCTACGGCAGGGGTAAATCCGTTTCCGTTGGTAATCGGCTGCGGGAAGTCCACCCCGTCGATGATGATGTGAACGTGCCGACGGTCTTCGGCATTCTCTATCTGCTCGGTCACGTCAAAGGTGTAGTAATACTTCGAGCCGTCTGTAATCCACACATAGAGCAGGAACTTGTGGGCGTCGGTGTTCGCAGTGTTGTGGCCGAAAGTGTAGAAACCGCCCGTGATACGGGAAACACCGTCAGACACGGAAGCAAAGGGAATGGTCACACACTCCGAACCCAGTTCTTCCGTAGCGAATAGCAGCGAGGGGGCCATACTTGATAGTGTGCCGCACATCTGCGTAGCGTACTTCAGGTTGTTCACGTTGCGTATCTCGTAGGTATAGGTGCAGATGAGTTCGGCCGGATAGAGCGTTATCACTTGCTCGGCACTCTCAACCCGCTCCTGCGCACCATCCTGAACGGGTACGCAGTAGTAGCTGACGCCCGATTCGGCAATCTCCATCTCCACCGACGAGCATCCCCACATCATGTCGGGACAAATGACCACCCGCTCGCCCGAATCATCAACACGCGAGGAGGTGACGCCAGAACCGTAAATGCTCTCGAAGATGCTGCCTTCGCGGGTATAGCCCATGTGCGTACCGAAGCTGCCCGTACCGCTGAACAGCACGCCTTCGGTATCGTTGTTGTAGCAAATCAGTTGATAAGTGCCTGCGGATATTTCTATCTCTCCATCCAAGATGTCACTGAAGTCAAAGCGTTGCACGCTTCCGTCCTCCTGCGAGTAGAAGTAGGCACACATACCTTCGGGGGTAGCTTCCGGTGCATTCTGCCAGTCGAACGCCAAACGAATGGTCACCGTATGCGAGTGGTCATAGCAGAGTTCCTTGTGGTCGCACGAGGCCAAGCCCGACAGGGCCAGCACGCACATCAGTATTCTAGTCAGGACTTTCGTTTTCATCGCTTGCCTCCTTTCTTCCGGTTATAGTTGTCGCAGCCCAGCAGCCATACCAGCGAGACTTCCAGCTTGGTAGGACCGAAGTAGTGACGGTTCTTGGTGGCCTGCCATACGTAGCAGTCGTCTTCGGGCTTGTACTCATAATATTTACCTCCCATATAGCCCAGGCCAATGGTAAAGTCCAGATTCAGACGGCGGGCGATGGGCAGCGAGTAACCGTATTCCAGACCTACGGCATAGTTGGCGCGGTCCAGTATATTGCCACCCGGCTCACCCGCCATGTAGCCGGTGCCGCCCCACTCGAAGTCGTAGGTCAGCACCTGTCCGTACAGGCCGATGTGATGCCCCGTCAGGGGTTTCTCCTTGGCAGCCTTGCCAAACCAGCGACGCAGGGCGATGTCGCCACCGTAGATGCGCCAGTAGCGGTGATGCCGGTCTGTCTTCCACCAAGCATACATCCAGTTGGCGGCTATGGACCACTGCTTGCCTAGGTAAAACTCCACGCCAACGTTGGGCACGGCAAGCGCGTCGTACAGCAGGTTGGTCTTCACAGCCATGTAGAAGGGGCAGCATTTAGACAAATAGACGGTATCGTGTCGGATAATATAGACAGTGTCGGCAGGTAGCGGCATCACGGATTGGGATTCAGATGGCGGAGCCGTCATGACGTTGGCCAAAGGATTCCACGTCTTCTTGTACCATAGGTAGAGGTGCGAGGCACGGAGTTCGGGAAACAGGTTACGATACATATAGGAATAGGGAGCACCACCACGCAACTGCTGAATACGACGCAAAGGGTCGGCAGAGGGATGGATACCGCTTCTCACCTCATCAGCTATCTGACGGAGCAGATCAAGCGTCTCCTCTTGATAGGGTACATTGCGGTCGTCCTCCACCAGGCGGATAAGTCCGTCCCAGTCGCGGCCAAGGAAAAGGGTGGTCTTCAGCGAATCGGGCAATGAGCCATAGGATGAAAGGTAATCGAACAATACGCCTGCCCGTTTTTCGGAAAGCCATTGGTTGATTTTGACACTTCCCTCGGGTGAGGCTCCTCCCACGACGAGAATCTTTTGCAGCCGGTAAACGGAGTCGGCGTAACTTGTGCGCAGGCTGTCTGCTATTCTGTCCAGTGCCGACTGATTTCCACTTAAGGAAGGAATCAAATCTATCTTTCCTTGACGGAAATAGATCTTCACTGAGTCGCGCACCTCCTGAGCACAAAGGCCACTAAAATGCACCTGACTTCATCACTTTTTTGCGCCATCATATAGCGCACAATGATAATCAGCGAG
>JAUNJD010000021.1:6134-27292 GCA_030523205.1 Bacteroides sp. | reverse complement strand
TATGGAACTGAATAGGGTTAAGTATAGGACTGAATCAAGTCTGTCCGGTCAGAATACGACACAATCAATATTATATACAATAAGCATTTCCACACAGACATCACAAAAACTGTCATATCAGACTACGGCATCAGCCAACTCATCTTTTCCCATACCAAACGCCTATTATTCCCACACTAAACAAAAGAGAACAATTATCATTTTACAGTCATAACAACAGAAAATAGGGTAACATTTACGTAACAAGACTGCAATAAAAACAAAATATGCTGCCCATACTTTTGCAGAAAATTCAATAAATGTTATTAGTTTTTATGAAAAAAGTGATTAAAACATTGTTCTGGATGATTTGCCTGATTGGTGCATTGCAATGCCCCAACCTTCTGGCTGCATCCGTAAATGGCCATGTGGTCAAAGGGAAAGTCGTCGATGAGAGTGGCGAAGCCATCATCGGTGCAAGTATTCTAGAAAAGGGAACTTCAAACGGCATCATAACAGATACCGAGGGAAAATTCCTCTTGACACTACAGAGCGCAGAAAGCACATTGGTAGTGTCGTACATCGGTTACGTCAGCCAAGAGATAAAGATTAAGGATAACAGAGAACTGAACATCGTATTGGTTGAAGATAACGAAACGCTGGAAGAAGTCGTCGTGGTAGGTTATCAAACTCTGCGCAAAACTGATGTGGTAGGTGCCGTGTCGAGCATCAAGGCCAAGGAACTGAACATCACCACTCCCACGGTGGGCCAAAGTTTGGTAGGAAAGGTGTCAGGTGTGCAGATTTCACAAGTCAGCGGCGCACCTTATAACAGTACAAAGATTCGCGTACGTGGTGTAGCTTCCATCAACGCCAGTTCCGACCCGCTTTACGTTATCGACGGTTATCCTTCGAACTCCGACCTGATGCTCAGTCCCGAAGACATCGAGTCCATCGAAGTGCTGAAAGATGCCGCCTCCGCCGCCATCTACGGTTCACGTGCCGCAGGAGGTGTCGTGCTGATTACCACCAAACGAGGTAAGGAGGGAAAAGCCAAGGTGAGCTACAACTTCCAGTTTAGCATCAGTCAGCTAGCCAAAAAGGTGAAGCTGCTGAACGCCGCCCAATTTGCCGACCTGCACGTAGAAGGTCACAACAACGCCTACAAGAACCTAATGGTTTCGGCCGGAAAGACATGGGACGACGCTTACTTTGCCGACAGCAACGACGAACGTGCACAACGGCTGGGGTCGAGAAACAGCGCTGCCATGATTCCCGAGTTTCTGTATGACTTTGCCAATCAGTCGGTCATCACTCCCGAATATGACACCGACTGGCAGGACGAACTCTACCGCAATGCTCCGGCGCAGCGTCATCATCTCTCGATAAATGGTGGTAACGACAAGATTCACTACGAGATAAGCGCCGCCTATCAGAATCAGGACGGTATCATCCTATCCACCAGTCAGAAGCGTCTGAACCTGCGTTCCAACATCGACATACAAGTCAACAACAAACTGAAGATAGGAGCCAACTTCTCGAACACTTCCAACTGGAACCGCGAAGTGCAAGAAGGACGTTTCAACCAAGGTCCTATCTTGGGTGCCTTGATATATGCCCCTATCTTCCGCTGCTACGATGACAATGGCGAACTGATAAAAGGTGAAATGACCTCTTATTCATCGGGATACGGTATGCAACAGATTGAAAACCCGGTAGCACTGGCAACGGAAACCATCATCCGACGCAACGGCAGCCGCAACACCTACAACCTGACGGCACAGTACGAAGTAGTGAAAGACCTCTTCCTCAAGGCCAATCTGGGTATGTACACTTACAGCGAGAAGTATGAGTTCTATCGTCCCACCAGCCTTGCATACGGTAGCTATCAGCCCGACTCCGACCAAGCCAAGGCCGCTGCCAACGCCATCGCACGGACAACGTTGCAGCACGACTATCTGGGCGAGTTTACAGCCAACTACAACAAAACGTGGAAGGGAGTGCACAACTTCAGCGGTGTAGCCGGTTACTCCATACAGAAGGATACAAAGGACATTCTGGGTGTAAAGGCCACAGGATTTGAAGACAACCACATCACCGAAGTCACCGGCCACGGAGCCGATGCCAGCGACATCGCATTGAACGGTACATCAAAGTCCAACTGGACCATGATTTCGTACTTCACTCGTCTGAACTACAACTACGATAACCGCTACTATATCACAGCTTCCTTCCGTGGAGATGCTTCTTCCTTGTTCGGTCCCGAAAACCGTTGGGGTTACTTCCCCTCGGTATCGGTAGCTTGGACCATGTCCAACGAAGACTTCTACAAGAATCTCTTCGGCGACACTTCTTCACTAAAATGGAGAGCCAGCTGGGGTATGAGCGGTAACAACAACATCGGTAACTACCAATACACTGCCGAGATGAGCTCACCCACCGGCGTGGTATTTGGCAACGGCACCATTGAATCGGCCATGTATCCCGACGGCGTGAAGGACAACACCATCGGCTGGGAATCGACCTCGCAGTACAACGTTGGTTTCGACCTCTCACTCTTCTCCAACCGTCTGTCCTTATCAGCCAACTATTACTTGAGCTATACGAAGGACTTGCTGTTCAGTCAGCCGATTTCAGCTATTTCGGGTGCTACTTCGATGATGACCAATCTGCCCAACTCCAAGATACGCAACACCGGATGCGACATCCAGATAGATGGCCGCGTACTGGCAAGCAAGGACTTCAACCTGAACATCGGAGGTAACATCTCCATCAACCGCAACAAAGTGTTGGAGCTAGACGGTGGCAACACCATCATCACCAACGGTGCCGAACGTTCGTACAAGACGCACATCACCATGGAGGGCCAACCCATCGGTATGTTCTACGGATTCAAGGTCATAGGCATGGTGACCGAAGCCGACATGGAAGGCTTGGCAGCCGACGACGCTGTCTATGCCGCCAACAACAACTCGTTCCCCACGGGCTACAAGTTACAAGGTCCTGCCCGCTCGCTTTCTCAGTCGGTGGCACTACAACCCGGTGACATCTACTTCGAGGATGTAAACGGCGACGGCGTAGTAGATGACAACGACAAATCTGTCATCGGCAACCCGCACCCCAAGTTCACCTACGGTTTGAACATCAACGGTAACTACAAGAACATTGACTTCACTGCCTCGTTCAACGGTTCGTATGGCAACAAGGTACTGGACGGACAGGACTACTACCTGTTCAACATGGAGGGTTCGGGCAACCAATACGTAGAAGCCGACCAACGCTACCGCAGCGCCGATAACCCCGGAAACGGATGGGTATATAAGGCATCGCGCGGTGGTACGCAAAGCAATAGTACCCGCCTTTCCACCTTCTATCTACAAGACGGTTCGTTCTTCAGATGCACCAACATCAGCGTGGGCTACACCTTCGGAAACATAGCAAAGCTTTCGAAAGGCACCATCAGCAGCCTGCGAATTTATGCGGCAGCCGACAACCTGTTCACCATCACCAAGTACAGAGGCTACAATCCCGAAGTTGACTATAACGACGGTGCCAACCTGACACCGGGCGTGGACTACGGTAAATATCCGTTGGCACGAGCATACAACATGGGAATACAAATCACCTTCTAAAAAAGAAAAGAGCAAAATGAAAAAAATAATATTATTCGCATCCATCCTGACAGCTGGCTTGTGTCTGTCATCCTGTGAGGACTTCCTTACGGAAGAGAATCCGAACGCCATCCCTGTAACAAGCTATTTTGCAACCGAAAACGACGTGGAAAGAGCCGTCAACGGCGCCTATCTGGCCCTGCGCTCAGACTACTGCATGGGCGAAGGCAGCACGGCCTACACCGAAGAACGCTCGGACAACACCGGACGTCTGGACAACCAATCGGCTTCGGGTGAGCCCTTCCAGTTCACCAACTTCGCGTTGCTGCCTAGCAACACCTATCTGAAGAGCCATTGGGACGCCATGTTCCAAGCCGTCACCAACAGCAACTTTGCACTGCTGGGAGCCGAAACCGTGAGCTTCGATGACGAAGAAGACCAAAAGAACTACATGGCCGAAGCTCGCTTTGTCCGTGCCCTTGCCTACTTCGACATCGTTCGGAAGTGGGGTGATGCACCGCTTGTTGACACCTACCTTTCTACTCCAGCTGAAATTACGGCACACACTTACAGAGAAGACAAGGCCAAAGTCTATCAACTGATAGTAGATGACTTGAAATATGGTTTGGAAGAGAGTACATTGCCCGATCTCACTTCTGAAGGCGAGAAAGGCCATGCCTGCAAGGCTGCCATGAGCGGCCTGCTCGGTAAGGTTTATCTGACCATGGCTCATGTGCTGGAAGACGGAAACAGCAATACCTACCTGAACAATGCACTGACCTATCTGCTGCAATGCTACAATATGCGTACATTTACCAATTTGTCCGAAATCACTTACGACGACGATGCTTCAACAGGTCTGTATGCCGTAGCCAATAAATCGACTTGTCCGGAAATCATCTTCCAGATAGTCTATATACAAGGTGACAAAGACTACTACTCATCCGTAGCCGTGGATAATCAGTCGAAAGGCATTAGCATCAACTCGCAATACGTCTCTACCGGCATGGGTACATACGTAAATCCCGACTTGGTGAAAGAATATGAGGATGGCGATGCCCGAAAAGACTATTCCGTGACGTATGCCCCCTCCTACAGTTCGTGGAACATCACCAAATTCCGTGACACAAGCGATGCAGCCGGCACCCTGGGCTACGGTGGCAACGACTGGATTATCCTGCGATATGCCGACGTCATACTGATGCTGGCCGAGGCCTACAACGAACTGGGGCAGACCTCACAAGCCATCTCCTACCTGAATCAAGTGCGCGAAAGAGCCGGATTGGCCGACTATAACACTTCCTTGCAGAATGCCGATTACGCTGCCCTCTGCCCCACACTGAAGAGAGCCATCCTGCACGAGCGCAGAGTGGAACTGGCCTTCGAGAACCAACGTTGGTACGACTTGCTGCGCTTCTTCACCACCGACGAGCTGATTACCTATATGCACAGCAAGGACGGGGATGACTACGGTATATCCAACTTGCAGAACTTCAGTTCAAAGGATATCTACTATCCGATACCCTACGATGAATGGAAGTTGAACAACGAAGGTATGTATCAGAATCCCGGATATTGATAAACAAACAATTAACAAGGAATAATTTCAATCGAACATTCACCGATTAAAATGACAGGATAGTGTGTCAAAACTGAAAGATATAATCTTTTAGACATGGATTAGGCGGATTAGCGGATTAAACAATAAAAAAATCCGCCTAATCCGCTCAATCCGCTTCTAAATGTGTTTATTTGCAAGGGCGTTTATTGTTTTGATACACCCTTTATTCCTTTTACACAATTTATTTTTATTATGAAGAAAATATTTTTATCATTGGCATTCCTCCTTCCGACCTTTACACTCTTTGCGCAAGAGGGCGTAGAGGCTCTTGTTCATGCGCTGAAGGACAAAGACTCGAAGAAGGTTATCGTAGTATCGCACCGCGGCGACTGGCGCAACGCTCCCGAGAATTCCCTCCAAGCTTTTAAGAACTGCATTGAAATGGGAGCAGACATGATTGAAATAGACTTGAAGAAAACCAAGGACAACCAACTGGTGCTGATGCACGACAACACTATCGACCGCACCACCGACGGCAAAGGCAAGCCCTCCGACTATACACTAGAGGAACTCCGGCAGTTCCATTTGAAGAACGGACTGGGGCGACCTACCTTCCACCGTATCCCTACCTTGGAGGAAGTGCTGGAGCTGACCAAAGGAAAGATTCTGATTAACATCGACAAAGGATATGACTACTTCAAGGATGTATATGAGTTGTTGGTCAAGACGAACACCATCGACCAAGTAGTCATCAAGTCGGGCTATCCTTACGAAAAGGTGAAAGCCGAGAACGGCGATGTGCTGGATAAGGTCATCTATATGCCCATCGTCAATCTCGATAAGCCCGGTGCCGAACAGATGATAGATGGATACAAGGCCATAAAGCCGGTGGCCTTTGAATGCTGCTTCACGGAAGTCACTCCCGAAGTGCTGAGATTGCTGCAAAAAGTAAAAGACAACGGTTCCAAAATATGGCTCAACTCTCTGTGGCCTTCGCTGAACGCCGGACACGACGACGACCGTGCCGTAGAGTTGGGACAAGCTGACGAAAGCTGGGGATGGCTGCTGGAACAGGGTGCATCACTGATTCAGACCGACCGCCCACGCGACTTAATAATCTATTTACAGAAGGAGAACCGAAGATGAAAGCATTCGTCATTTGCAGCATGGCACTCGTGCTTGCATTACCGCTGAAAGCGCAGAAGGCCGAAAAGCCCTGCGCTTCGGTATATCAGTATGTGGAAAGCAAAAACTACTACTTCACTTCCTTGCTTCAAACAAGGAACGACGTAGATTCACTGATAGCTACCAACACAGTGCTGAATGATATGGCTCGCGAGAAACAGGAAAAGCTACGGCAAGCCCACAATCCGGAAGAATACGTAGCCGCCTTCAAATTCACGAACGAAGAGATACAGAAAGCCGGCAAAGCTTTGGCCACCCTATATAAGGAAGGTAATGCCTTGGAACGCCTGATGACACAAGCCGTATTACCATCGGGATGCTATCAACAGTA
Source organism: Bacteroides sp. (assembly GCA_030523205.1). GTDB lineage: Bacteria > Bacteroidota > Bacteroidia > Bacteroidales > Bacteroidaceae > Bacteroides. Next base: position 20,625 of record JAUNJD010000021.1, on the reverse strand, counting down.
CAAAGAGACGGGTAGCGAACTGATACGGAAAATCTGGGAACAGGATGCCCAAGGTATGAACTATGCTATCGACGTGTATGCAGCAGCTCGCAAGCCCAATTATCCCAATATAGACTCCATTGGTTTCGACATCCGTAGTCTTGAGTTCAGGCAAGAGCTATTGCCTTCATGCAAAGAGAATGTAGAGAAATGGAACGAGGCGCATCCTACCTTCTACTCCATTCCACTGAAGGCAGTATCTCTTTTACTCGACCTCAACGACCGTCTGCAAGCTGCCGACTTCGAGCCTATGGCCGAAACCGTAAATCAGTCAAGCTATGCACAAGTAGGCGTAACCCGCTGGCAAGACTATCCTTACAGTGCCATATTGGTACTGGGGGCCGGTCCCGAAGACCCACGCGTATCCATCAGTCCTTCGGGCAAGATGCGTACAGCTTATGCAGCTTTGCTCTATCGCGATGGCCTGGCACCATTCATTATCGTATCGGGAGGCAGGGTACATCCTTACCACACTCCATACAGCGAAGCTTATGAAATGAAAAAATATCTGATGGAAATGTGGCAGATACCCGAGAAGGCTATCATCATGGAACCTCATGCCCGCCACACCACAACCAACTTCCGCAACGCTGCCCGAATCATGTTGGCATTGGGATTCCCGAAGGACAAATATGCCATTGTCTCTTCTTCAAAGTCACACATCGACTATGTAGAGGCTCCGGAAGCCTTGCTCGAACGCTGTAAACGGGAATTGGGTTACGAGCCTTATAAAATAGGCAAACGATTATCAGACAGAATCATCGAATTTATGCCACTACCGCTTTCACAGATTATCAATCCGCTGGAACCAATAGACCCATAATCACCCTATACGCTCAACAAAAACTTTTATTACAATATGAAACTGATTGTATTCCTCCTTTTCGCATTGTTTCCCATCATCAACCGGGCTACACCGCACAACATAGCCTCAAAGGCAAAAGTTTCCGCCTCCGCTATGGCCGACAAACAGTACGGACCGGAGCAAGTGATTGACGGCGTAGTCCGCGTGCTCGACAAGGGTGAATGGCGTTCCGATAGTAGGCTGGACACCCGTGGCAGAGTACGCCCCTATCCATGGATTCAGTTAGACTGGGACAGCATCGTATCGGTCAGCAAGATTATTCTGTACGACAGGGTCAGCAGCCAAAGTCATACGGCAGGAGGCATATTAAGTTTCAGCGACGGCAGTGAGATAACCGTCAACCTTATAGCCGACAATGGTGCTCCGAAGGTAGTCGAGTTTGCTCCGAAGAAGATACAGTGGCTTCGCTTTCAAGCAACCGACGGAGAAGGAACTAACCTCGGGCTATCCGAAATAGAAGTATATCCTTCACCGGAATCTTATTCGGATGCCGTCTCGTGGGTAAACCCTTACATAGAAACAGCCAAAGGGCGTTACTTCTTTTTTGTGACAGGCAGCCTGCCTTTCGGCATGATTAGTGCAGCGCCTCTTACCCGCAACATCAATCAAGGTGGAGGAGGTTATAGCTACAATTCAACTCGCTTGCTGGGATTCCCACAACTACACGACTGGATGATTTCCGGTCCCAATATCATGCCGATAACCGGGGAGGCAGACATTAGCCGAGGAGAAAACAGTTGGTATTCTCCCTTTATGCACGATGGTGAAGTAGTGCAACCGGGGTATCATCGTCTTTATCTTGAGAAATACGGGCTTTGGGCCGAACAGACCATAACGGAAAGAGTGGGTTTCTATCGTTTTACCTATTCTGAACAGTCTGAGGCCAAGGTTCTACTCAGTTTAGGCGGACACATCGCTACCTCGACCATGATTAATGCATACGCTTACGCCGTAGATAGTACGGAAATTGCCGGCTACTTTGACACTACCGGTCGCGTATGGGGTGGAGTGGACATAGCAAGAGTGTACTTCGTTGTACGTTTCAACCGTCCGTTCCAAGCATTGAACAGTTGGCTGGGAGATAAGAAAGCCTATCATATCAAGCAGATGAAAGGTTCTTCCGAAGTGATAGAAGTGCCGGGGTCCTCATTCAAGCAATCGCTTACCACGGGTATGGAAAGTAACTTTGGATATATGGAAGCCGGCAATCAGCTACTGATGAAAACAGCCGTCTCATTCGTAAGCATAGAAAATGCCCGAGAAAACATGGATAAAGAATGCAGCCACTGGAACTTTGACGAGGTTCGGCAAGAAGCACAAGACAAATGGAATCATTGGTTGAGCCGGATAGAGGTAAAAGGTGGCACGGATGCACAAAAAACAAAATTCTATACTGACCTGTGGCACGTGCTTCTAGGCCGCCATAAAATAGACGATTACAACGGCGAATATCCCGATTATCTGACAGGTGGCGAACGCATTGGCAAGGCAACCCGCATTCATACCCTTCACCCACACTACCAAACCCGAACATTGCCCAAAGACAAAGACGGCAATGTCCTATTCCATATGTACAACTCGGATGCCCTGTGGCTTACGCAATGGAATCTAAACACCCTTTGGGGGTTGGCCTACCCTTCCATGCTGGATGAGTTTGCGGCTTCCTTCCTACAATACGACAAAAATGGTGGCTTGCTACCTCGCGGCCCTTCCATCGGTTCGTACACTTACATCATGACCGGATGCCCGGCTACGTCATTAATCACCAGTGCCTTCCAGCGCAAATTATATCACAAATGGTCGCCTGCCAAAGGTTATCAGGCCATGAAAAGGAATCATGAAAAGGGAGGGATGCTGGCTTTCGATATGGACAGCGAACTCGATTTTTACATCAAGCACGGATATTGCCCCGGTGAAGCCGGCCTCACCATACAATGGAGTTTTGAGGATTGGGCATTGGGGCAAATGGCATTAAGTTTAGGCAAGAAAAAAGACGCAAACTATTATGCCAAGCGGTCTTCCGCCTGGCCGGCATCGTTTCATACCGGCATAGGACTGATGCTGCCACGAAAAGAAAACGGTGAATGGGTACATACCAATCCTCTGTCCGAAAAAGGATTTGTACAAGCCAATGCTTGGCAGGCCACTTTCGGTTTGTCGCACGACATTCCTCGCCTGGCACAACTGATGGGTGGCAACGACAGTCTGACAAGTAAACTAAATGAAGCCTTCGAACATTCGATTGCCAAAGATTTCTTGTTCGACCGCATCAGTTATGCCAATCAGCCGGGATGTTCTTCGGCACACGTATTTGCCCATGCCGGAAAACCGTGGCTGACGCAATACTGGGTGCGACGTGTTTATCAGCAGACATACAGCTATACTACTCCCGAAAAAGGATATACCGAAAACGACGAAGACCAAGGTCAGATGGGTGGAGTAAGCGCTTTAATGGCTCTCGGACTATTCAGTCTGGATGGTGGTTCGTCCGCTCATCCCTGTTACGACATCACTTCTCCCCTATTTGATGAGATTGTGATTCATTTGGATACCGACTACTATCCGGGTAAAGAGTTCAAAATCATAACGCACAATAACTCCATGCAACATTGCTACATACAGAAAGCCACACTGAACGGACAAGACTACCGTTCATTCCAGCTATCACATACCGATTTTGCACGAGGGGGAACATTGGAATTATGGTTAGGCGATGCGCCTTGTGAATCGTGGGGATTACCCCTATAAAAAAAGCCATTTCTCACGAAACGGCTCCTCCAAGTTCAAGACGTGGGAAAAAAACTTAATGATCAACAAAACCACGTCTCCGAACAACATTCAAGATGAAAAAAAGGGAAGTCTCACGACTTCCACAATTCTTCTAACCTTAAATCTAAATCTCTATGAAAAAAACGTGCGACAAAGATAAGGGATTCTTATGAATCTTACAATTAATAAAATCTATAAAAATTCATTTTTTGTAAAAAAAGACGCATTTAAGGACGAATCATACACCTTTTTAAAAAGGGAAACGAATGCGAATCTTAAAAAAAGGAAAGAAGAAACGACAGAAACAGCCATTTTCATTGTACCGCATTCAGCAACGCTGCATAAATAGGATTCAGCGACAGCAGTTCCGGCACACCGGTCATGAACATCTGCTTGCGGGCTCGCGTAAGGGCTACATTCAGCTTGCGGTCTATCCATACACCGTCTTCCTCGGTCATGTTGGCAAGGAATTTCAACTGGGAGGCACGGTTCACACAGAAGGAGTAGATAATGACATCCCGCTCACTGCCTTGGAAGCGTTCCACTGTATCCACCACTATATCGTTGAGTGGAGCAATGCCCAAAGCCGCTATTTCTTTCCGTATCAAAGCTATCTGACTGCGATAAGGAGTAATTACGCCCAGGGTAGAAGTTGCATTGAAAGTGGAGATTGAGGCGTATTGCCTGTAAATGGCTGCCGATAGCCGAGCCACTAAACGGGCTTCTGAATGATTGGTCTTGGATGACTGCACCGGAGGTTCGGCTACTGAAGGCAGAAACGCAACCCGCTTAGTCAATATGGAGGCAAACTCACTATCAACTAACTCCGATGACAGCGCAAGTGTGCCTTGTTGATGGGGAAGCCCAACAGGCAGCAGAAGACCGCCATAAAAAGCGTTATTGGGAAAGGAAGCGACCTCCACATTCATGCGCCCCTGCCGACAAAGCATATCGCAGAAGGGAGAAGAGGAATCATGATGCAAACCCCTATACAATCGTTCGAACAGTGAGGCCTTCAGGTTGCAAAGGCCAATGGAACGCAGTTGTTCGTCCACCACTTCCGACTGTTCGGACGACTGCAAGATGACGGCAGGAAGTTGTTTATGGTCGCCTATCATGATAAATTTACCAATGGCATTGCCTCCGGCCACACTGCGCATACAAAGCAAACCCAACAGTTGCGGCTCCAATATCTGGGTAGCCTCATCAATAATTGCCACATCGAATGTCTTCAGACGAAACAAGTCCGTCTTGGAGGAAAGTGTAGAAACCGTCCCCACAAAAATGCGACAAGCTGCAATACGTTCCTGCACTTCCCGACGGTTGTTACAGTCGGCCAACACATTTTCTACCAAATGAGGGCGATAGGCTTCCTCGCAAGACAATTCACTGCCGATGCGGATGAAATCAACAGCCGGAGCAATGGACGAAAGCATCTTACAGATTTCATCCACAGCCCGATTGGTGTAAGAGAGCAACAGCACTTGTTTGCCTTCGCGATGAAAAGCCTCCACCATCCCCCGCAGGGCACGAGAAGTCTTGCCTGTTCCCGGAGGGCCTACCAATAAGAAATAGTCTTTCACCGCCTGAGCCTTACATACAATGCGTGAAAAATCGTCATCAGCAGCAGAGATTGCTGCATCATAGGTGCTGTCATACTCCGGCTGTCGCTGCCCCAGCAACAAACTTCTACGTTCTTTGGTTGCAGCAAGAAAGGCAGACAAGCCCTGATACATACTGCGAAAAGACGTATCCATATAATCGTGTTCGATGGCATAATGGCTGTTGCCCGGCAGGACTCCTTCATTCTGCTGGGTAGAGCGCAGGCGAATGCAGATGCGCTCATCCGTCATCCATTCGATGTTGCCTTTGAACACCATTTTGTTGGTCACATTGTCCGCATCGGCATTGCGTTCATAGAGCACGATGGCATCACCCGGACGGAAATTGGGTAAGTTATCAGACCTATCGACAGTGGAAAGAGCAAGCACCAAGGAAGGTTTATGTTCCTCTGCCGCATGGTTCTTTTGAATGGTCAGGTCGTAAAGAATCTCCCCTGCCTCACACTTCTCCTCCAAGGTAGAAAGCCACAAAGCCGATGCACCCGCACGGCCTTCGTAGTCTATATCGCCCGACTTGGACGTATAAAGTTCTTTGGTAATGAAGTTATAGAGGGTATAGAAGTAACTCTGTTCCAGCGGAGAGAGGGCACGGATTCGTTCGGCCACCGCTTCAATCTGCGGACAGAGGAAACGTTTCCATAACGTATTGTCCAGTCCGCGTTCGTTCAATGTATCGGGGTTGATGTCTTTCAAGCGTTCGGCCGTATAATAAGGGCTGTTGCGTAGCTGTATGGCATATTCGTTGGCTACAATCCGGTTGCGCACATCCATCACCCGCCTCACCATTGCCCACGAAGGACGTGCCGGATAGAGCATCGGATAGCGGGTATAGAACAGGTAAGCCTTCACATGACGGTGATCCATCCCCATCGAATACTCCAGCACAGCCTGATAGAGCAACATCTGCACCCGATTGTTTTCTTTGGGTTCCACCTTGCCACGGATGCTGTATTCATCGGCCTTGCCGGACTTCATTTCAATGAACGAGGTCATGTCGCGCTGCATATAGTCAAGTCGTCCCTGCAAGCCCAAAGCCTCACAGATATAAGATGGCTCAAGCACGGCATCCGTCTTATCCAGCTCGTAACCGGAGGCATGGAAGGTTTCCGTCACGGTCTGACGGATGTTATCGAAATGCATCGCGCAGTCGGCAAAGAACTGACGTTCCTTTTCGCGGTCGTGCAGGTCGGCACAGGCAGCCAGCTCCAGCGGATAGGTTCGGAAGGCTTTCTTCATGCACATCCGATAATCGGGAGCTGATTTAGCATGAATCCACTCGTCCAAAAATAGGTTGGCGATATTACCCAAAAGCAGCGGACGAGTATTGTCGGGCGATTGGAAGCGAGCCAACAGATAGTTGGCAGGATGATGTCCGTAGTCGCGGAAGCACTCGGCCAACGAACTGATGTCGATCAGATAGTCCGGTTCGAGGATGATAAAGGAAGGGGTCAGTATGCCGGCCTCATCAATGGCCACATCCAGCAGGTTTACCTGTGCATTCCTCCAAAGCAACTGACAGGTCTCCGCAAATTCCTCATTGATTTGAGGCAAGCCGTAGCGCACCTTCAGTGGTTCGTCGGCAATGGTTTCGGTGGGCAATACATACAGAAAATTGTCATCGGCATATTGGAAGCAAACCCGCATCCTACGCACACGCTTATGGGCAGGAGGCGACACTATATAGGTGGCATCGGCGCGGGGCAAGCGTTGATAAAGCGGTGCAGGCACTTCTTCGCCGGTCAGACGCTTCAAGAAGAAAGCCAACGTCTTGGCGTCGCGCAACAGTTGTTCGTGCGACGGCTCCGTCTGACGGTTCATCACCTCATTGGAAGTCAACCGAAACGTATGCAATCGGTTCTGTTCGGCAACGCTAAGCCCCACTTTGGAAGCAACGAAGTTGATGCGTGCCGCGAGGTCGGTCATCTGCAAACTGCTGTCGGGCATCTGCGTACGGCAAAGATGCTCCAGCATCTCGCGCATCTGACGATAGGCCGCACGCATAGGCATTTGCTCTGCCTTCACAATCTCCAGCAATAAGTCGTAGTATTCTTTCATTCCACCTCTGTTCAACAAAGTCCACCGAACAACCCGGCGAATCAGTTTGCCGCTTCCTTACTTTCTTCCTCTTCAGCAACCTTCTTGTCCTTAATCATCAAGATGCTGAGTTCGTAGAGCAGATAAAGCGGCACAGCCACTACCGTCAGCGTGAAGGGATCGCCCGTCGGCGTAATGATGGCTGCCACAATGACTATAATCACCACTGCATGACGGCGATATTTGCGCAGGAGCGATTTATGCACCAGACCCAGCAAGGAAAGCAACCACGTCACCAAAGGAAGTTCAAAGGCCAGTCCCATGCAGAGCACCAGCATCATGAAGTTGTCTATATACGAATTGAGCGATATCTGATTCTCAATCAGCGAACTCAACTGATAGGTGGAAAGGAAGCGCAACGTCAGCGGATAGACCATAAAGTAGCCCAACAGCACACCGAGGAAGAACATAACCGTACCAATGCCCAAGGCCTTCTGCCCCCCCTTGCGTTCGTTGGCATAGAGGGCCGGCCTGATAAAACGCCATATCTCGTAGAAGAGGTAAGGGGCAGCAGTCACTACCGACATCCAGAAAGCTGTGGAAATGTGAATGAAGAAAGGTGCGGCCAGATTGATATTTATCAGCTTGATTTCAAACTCTTGCGTAAAGAAATCATCTTCCAAATGGAATACCTCGCCAATGTAGCGAAGCAGGTCGTAGAATATAAAATCGTTGTGGCAAGGAGCCAATACCACATTATCGAACAGATAAGGCATGGCGATGAAGTAGACCACCGCCAACACAAACCACACACCGAGAATGCGAAACAGCACTCGGCGCAATACATCCAAATGATCCCAAAAGGTCAGTTCTTTATCCGCCACTGATATGAGTTTTTGAGTTCGTTAGTTTGCAAGTTATTGAGGCCGTGCACGGCATCCGCACACGCTCCATAACCGGCAATCTTACTTATTTCTTCTCCGGTTCCTCTATTTCATCTTTGGCCTTATTAATCTCTTCCTTAGCCTCGTTCACACCTTCCTTGAAGCTCTTCACGCCTTTGCCCAGGCCACGCATCAGTTCGGGAATCTTCTTTCCGCCAAACAACAGAAGAATAACCAAAGCAATAATCACCCACTCAGAGCCACTGGGCAGGAAGCCCAATAAAAATAAGTTCATCATAGTCGTATCTATTTAAATTTGTGACAAATATAAGATTAATCTTGGTAATACACACGCTTTACCCGTGTAGAAACTCCTGTTAATATTTCATAAGGGATGGTGTCGAGCGTATCGGACAATACGGTTATCGGCAGATGGTCGCCAAATATCTCTACGGAATCGCCCTCCTTGCAGTCGATGTCCGTCACGTCTATCATGCAGACATCCATGCAGATATTGCCCACGTATGGAGCACGCTGCCCATTGACCAAGCAATAGCAATGTCCGTTCCCCAAATGGCGGTTCAGTCCGTCGGCATAACCGATGGGGATGGCCGCTATGCGCGAGGGTCGGGAGAGTTCTCCCTTCCGGCTGTAGCCCACCGTATCGTCGGCCGCCACATCACGAGTCTGAAGAATGGTAGTCTTCAGCGTGCTTACATTATTTATAATGGAGTTGTCGAAGGGATTGATGCCATACAGCCCGATGCCCAGACGCACCATGTCGAACTGCGCCCCGGGGAAACGCTCGATGCCCGCCGAATTGCATATATGGCGAAGTATCTTGTGAGGGAAAGCCGCCTGAAGCAAGGACGAGGCCTGTTCAAACGTTTCTATCTGATGGCGGGTGAAGCCATCGAACCGTGCCCCGTCACTACCTACCAAATGGGAAAATACCGAGCGGACTATCAACGCATCTTGCTCCTTCAGCCGTTCCACCAGTCGGGGCACATCGGCGGGGGCAAATCCCAGCCGATGCATACCCGTGTCCAGCTTTATATGGATGGGGAAATTGGCAATGCCTTCTTTCTCGGCCTCGCGTATCAAGGCATCCAGCAAGTGAAAGCTATATACCTCCGGCTCCAGCTTATAGTCGAACATGGTCTTGAAGGCCGTCATCTCGGGATTCATTATCAGGATGTTGGCCGTAATGCCAGCCTTGCGGAGTTCGGAACCTTCGTCGGCCACGGCCACAGCCAGATAATCGACATGATGCTCCTGCAAGGTCTTGGCTATCTCGTACGAGCCTGCCCCATAGGCCGATGCCTTGACCATGCACACCATCTTCGTCTCCGGTTTCAGGAAACTGCGGTAATGGTTCAGGTTAGCCACCATAGCCCCGAGGTTGACTTCCAAGATGGTCTCGTGTACCTTCTTCTCCAGCAATTCCGTCAAGGCATCGAAACCAAACTTCCGTGCACCCTTTATCAGGATAATCTCATTCTGCAACCGAACCTCACCACGCTCTACGGCACGAATCAGCGTTGCCGTGTCGGGATAGAAAGCCTTTTCGATATTGAAACGTTCGGCACAGGAGGATATCTCGCTGCCCACACCGATGATACGCTCTATGCCGCGACTGTTGACCAACTGTGCCACCTGCCGATACAAGGTCGGTGCATTTTGTCCGGTCTCCAGTATGTCCGACAATATCAGTGTCTTCTTCAGCGGAGCCACTTCGTTCTTCGTACGCAACTCTTCGTGCATGGCCGAACGGCGGTACAGGAAATCGAGCGCAATGTCCAGCGAAGCCAAGTCGCTGTTGTAGCTGTCGTTGATGAGCAGGCAACCATTCTTCCCCTCCTTCACCTCCAGACGCATGGCAACGGGTTCCAGCTGTGCCATTCGCTCCGTAATCTGCTCGGCGGGCAGCATCAGGTATAGGCAGGCTGCCAGGCAGTTCAGCGAGTTCTCTATCGAAGCATCGTCAATGAAGGGCAAGGTGAAAGTGTTGTCCATATCCAGATAGCGATAGGAAATGACGGTACAGTTCTCCTTCTTGTCTACCTTACTAATATATAGCGGGCGTTCCATGTCCGTACGGCTCCATGCCACCTCGCGCGAAGAGAGCATGGCCTTTGCCACACAGTTGCTGATGAATTCGTCATCGCCGTTGTAGATGATGACGTCGCAGTCCTTGAACAAGGTCAGCTTCTCCATGCACTTCTCCTGCAAAGAGAAGAAATTCTCCTGGTGGGCACCGCCTATGTTGGTCAGTATGCCGATGGTGGGCTTAATGATGTTCTGCAAAGCACGCATCTCTCCGGGTTCGGATATTCCGGCCTCGATGATGGCCAAGTCGGATGCTTCGTTCATCTGCCACACCGACAGTGGTACGCCGATTTGCGAATTATAGCTACGTGGAGAGCGTACAATGGCACGGTCGGGGCTGAGCAACTGATGAAGCCACTCCTTCACTATCGTCTTTCCGTTGCTGCCCGTAATGCCGATAACGGGCATCTCAAACTTGGCACGGTGCAACTCGGCCACCTTCTGAAGAGCCTTCAAGGGCTGAGGAACAACAAGGAAGTTGACAGCGGACAGCGGACAATGAACGATGGCTATCGTTCCGTTTTCTATATCTTGATAATCATTTTCGCCCACCACAAAGTTGCGCACGCCACGGGCACAAAGCTCGGGGATATAACGAGCACCGCTATTCCGCTTGGTAGGTAAGGCAAAAAACAAGGTTTCTTCCGGGAAACTCAGCGAACGGCTGTCGGTAAGCAGCCAATCAATGGTGGCAGGCACGTCTCCTATGCGCCGTGCACCTATCATTTCAACTATCTGTTCAATTGAGTATGACATAACTCTCTTTCTTTTTTGAAATCTAAGTACGGACATTTTCCGTTAAGTCGGTCTATTTTTAACACAATTTGTCCTAAAAAACGCTTATACTCCTCAGACTCCGGATGGAAGGGCCTATGTTGCAGCATTCTGCTGATATTTTTACATTCTTCTATAATATGTAACGTTTCCTGCGCGAAACAAGCTTGCGTAAAACGCTCCCATACATAGCCCACAGCCACCTCGGACGGATGAACGAGGTCGTCGGCATAGAAGCGATAGTCGCGCAACTCGTCCAGCACCAGTTCGTAGGCGGGGAAGTAGAATACATGGGCAGGGAAGCGTTGTTGCAGATTCTCGATGGCCAACAGCAGGGTGGCCTTGCTCAACTGATTGGCGTGCATACCGTCGCGCACGTGGCGGATGGGGCTGACGGTAAAGATGACTTGCAAGTCGGGACGCAGCTCCAGCAGGCGTGCCATCAGCACCGTATATTCATCCGTCACCTCGCCCACGGACAGCTTGCGCCGACGGAAGCACTTCTCCGGACGCTTGTGACAATTCCCCACGATGTATCCGGTCTCCTTGTCTTCATAGACCCAAGCGGTGCCCAACGTCAGCAACAGGCAGTCCAATGATTGCAGCGCCTCGCGGGCATCGGACAGCCGTCCGTTGATGCGCCGCAAGGTTTCCTCGACCGACGCCGCCGAAAAGTCACCGTGGTGCATGGGGCTGTGCCAGCATTCGCGGTCGTAGTAGATGTCGCTCTCCGTATATTGCTTTCCGTCCATCATCTCGCGCAGGGCTGCCGATATGGACAAAGGATTGTAGAGCACTCCGTAAGGGTTGACCTCACAGCGGAACTTGGCTTCCGTCAGCCTCATCCCGATGTGCGTGGCAAAGCAGGAACCCATCAGCATCAGCCGACTCTGATGCGAAAGTTGCGGCAAGTGGGTAGGAAGTTCTACCGAAGTATAGAGAATCATGGTTTGAGTAATAGTGTTTGCAGGTTTATGGATTCGAATGAAAGTGCAATATTACAAATAAACTTTGGTTCGGTCCATCAATGCTTAGCTAAAAAAGGAAAAACGGAGGAAATGCCCGTCAACCACGCTCGGTGGCGGACTCATCCCGGATAAGTCCCTGACCCTGCCCTAATGGGTCCCTGAGTGAGCAGGAAATCAATCCGGATGATTTGTATAATCATCTAGGATGATTTATTTCCATAATCATCCCAGATGATTTCCCATACCATCCGGAATGATATATCATTCGGTATAGGACCTACCCCCACTCGGTCCGGCACTCAAGGCAGCTCGGTGCGTATCTCATTATGGCAATCAGTATCGAAAAACGCCGATTGAAAGGGGATGCGCACTATTTTTCACATCAGAAGAATACATTTCTGACTTTTTCATGTATATTTGCATTTTGTAATCTTCAGCATAAAGATGAAAGAAACAGAGACAACCATATATAACTTGCTCAATACCATATCTACACCGGAAGACCTGCGCCGCCTGACAGTGGAACAGCTGCCCGAGGTATGCAATGAACTGCGGCAAGACATTATAAAAGAGGTGTCTTGCAACCCCGGACATTTCGCGGCCAGCCTAGGAACCGTAGAACTGACCGTAGCCCTGCACTACGTATATAATACGCCCTACGACCGCATCGTGTGGGACGTGGGGCATCAGGCATACGGGCACAAGATATTGACCGGACGCCGTGAGACCTTCTCCACCAACCGTAAGTTCAAAGGCATACGCCCGTTCCCTTCGCCCGAAGAGAGCGAGTACGACACCTTTGCCTGCGGACACGCTTCCAACTCCATCTCGGCGGCATTGGGCATGGCCGTAGCCGCTTCGCTGAAAGGAGAGAAGGACCGACACGTGGTAGCCATCATCGGAGACGGAAGCATGAGCGGCGGACTGGCCTTCGAAGGGCTAAACAATGCCTCATCGACCCCGAACAACATACTCATCATACTGAACGACAACGATATGTCCATCGACCGTAGCGTGGGGGGCATGAAGCAATATTTGTTCAACCTCACGACCTCCAACCGCTACAATCAGTTGCGCTTCAAGGCTTCGCGACTGTTGTTCAAGATGGGGATTCTGAACGAAGACCGACGCAAGGCATGGATACGATTCTCCAACAGCCTGAAGTCCATGGCTGCCCAGCAGCAGAACATCTTCGAAGGGATGAACATACGCTACTTCGGTCCCATCGACGGACACGACGTAAAGAATCTGGCACGGGTGCTGAAGGACATCAAGGATATGCAGGGTCCCAAAATCTTGCATCTGCACACCACTAAGGGAAAAGGCTTCAAACCGGCCGAAGAAGCACCGGGCATCTGGCACGCACCGGGCAAGTTCGACCCGGAGACGGGTGAACGCTTCACGACGGATACCAGCAACCTCCCTCCCCTGTTTCAAGATGTGTTTGGCGAGACGTTGGTGGAACTGGCCCAACAGAATCCGCGCATCGTGGGAGTGACCCCCGCCATGCCCACAGGATGCTCGATGAACAAGCTGATGGAAGTGATGCCCGACCGTACCTTCGACGTCGGCATTGCCGAAGGCCACGCGGCTACCTTCTCCGGCGGACTGGCCAAGGAGGGTATGCAGCCGTTCTGCAACATTTACTCCAGCTTCATGCAGCGGGCTTACGACCACGTCATCCACGATATAGCCTTGCTACGGTTGCCGGTCGTGCTCTGTCTGGACCGCGCAGGCTTGGTAGGCGAAGACGGACCGACTCACCACGGTGTGTTCGACTTGGCGTACTTCCGACCCATCCCTAACCTCACCCTGTCCTCACCGATGAACGAACACGAATTGCGCCGACTGATGTACACGGCCCAACTGCCCGACAAGGGGCCTTTTGTCATCCGGTATCCGCGCGGACGGGGTGTATTGACCGACTGGAAATGCCCGTTGGAGGAGATTCCCGTAGGCAAGGGACGCAAGCTGAAAGACGGTACAGACATGGCCGTCATCACCCTGGGGCCGATAGGCAACCTTGCCGCCCGCGCCATCGGCAGGGCCGAGAAGGAACAAGGGCTCTCCATCGCCCACTACGACTTGCGTTTCCTCAAGCCACTGGACGAAGAGATGCTGCACGAGATAGGCCGTCGCTTCGCACACATCGTCACCATAGAAGACGGTGTACTGAAAGGCGGTATGGGCAGTGCCCTGCTGGAGTTCATGGCCGACAACGGATATGCGCCACACGTACAACGCATCGGTGTGCCCGACCGCTTTGTAGAGCATGGCACCATTCCGCAACTGTACGAGGTATGCGGCATGGACGAACAAACCATATATAATACGTTGGTTAGAGTCTGCAACAAAAATATTAATCAAGGATGAAGCCTGAACGATGAAGACTTATGTGGCACACGCTCCAAAGAGAGTCTTCATTCT
>JAUNJD010000021.1:0-6124 GCA_030523205.1 Bacteroides sp. | reverse complement strand
CCAATAGAAGTGAAGATTATCATTGCCGGTGCCGGCGCAGTAGGCACACACTTGGCCAAACTGCTGTCACGCGAGAAGCAAGACATCATCTTGATGGACGACAGCGAAGAACGCCTTAGTACGCTCAGCTCCAACTTCGACCTGATGACGGTGACGGCCTCGCCCACTTCCATCAAGGGCCTGAGAGAGGTGGGAGTAGGCGAAGCCGACTTGTTCATTGCCGTCACTCCCGACGAAAGCCGCAACATGACCGCCTGTATGCTGGCCAACAACTTGGGAGCACAGAAGACCGTGGCACGCATCGACAACTACGAATATCTGCTGCCCAAAAACAAAGATTTCTTCAAGAAGCTGGGAGTGGATTCGCTCATCTACCCCGAAATGCTGGCTGCCAAAGAAATCGTGTCGTCCGTCCGCATGAGCTGGGTACGCCAATGGTGGGAATTCTGCGGAGGTGCCCTGATATTGATAGGTGCCAAGATGCGCGAAAAGGCCGAGATACTGGACGTTCCCCTTTATAAGCTGGGAGGTCCCGAACTGCCCTACCACGTGGTAGCCATCAAGCGAGGCAGCGAGACCTTGATTCCACGGGGCGACGATACCATCCGACTGCACGACATCGTATACTTCACCACCACCCGAAAATACGTCCCCTACATCCGCAAGATAGCCGGCAAGGAGGACTATGCCGACGTGCGCAACGTCATGATTATGGGCGGTAGCCGCATCGCCGTACGCACAGCGCAATACGTGCCCGACTATATGCAAGTGAAGATAGTGGACAACGACATGAACCGCTGTAACCGCCTCACCGAATTGCTGGACGACAAGACCATGATTATCAACGGTGATGGCCGCGACATGGATTTGCTTATCGAAGAGGGGTTGAAGAACACCGAAGCCTTCGTCGCCCTGACCGACAATTCGGAAACCAACATCCTCTCCTGCCTGGCAGCCAAGCGAATGGGCGTTAGCAAGACGGTGGCCGAGGTAGAGAACATCGACTACATCGGCATGGCCGAAAGCCTCGACATAGGCACCGTCATCAACAAGAAGCTGATTGCCGCCAGCCACATCTACCAAATGATGCTGGACGCAGACGTAAGCAACGTGAAATGCCTCACCTTTGCCAATGCTGACGTGGCAGAGTTTACCGTCAAGGCAGACTCGAAGATAACCAAGCATCTGGTGAAGGATTTGGGGTTGCCCAAGGGTACCACCATCGGCGGCCTTATCCGGCAAGGCGAAGGTATCGTCGTGACCGGTAACACCCTGATACGCCCGGGCGACCACGTCGTTGTGTTCTGCCTGAGCATGATGATTAAGAAGATTGAGAAATTCTTTAGCTGACACCATGATTCATTTTAAGTCCATCATACGCATTATCGGCCTGTTGCTGCTTCTCGAAACGGTCATGCTGCTGATTTGTTCGGGAGTTTCGTTCTACTATCGCGACGAGGTATTGGCGGACTTCTGGAAGTCGGCCGGCATTACAGCCGGAGTCGGTATCTTGCTAGCCCTGCTAGGACAGAACGGAGAGCGGCAACTGACACGTCGCGACGGCTATGTGCTGGTCAGCTTGGCATGGGTGGCATTCTCGGTTTTCGGTATGCTGCCTTTCTACATCAGCGGATACATACCCGACATCACCAATGCCTTCTTCGAAGCCATGTCGGGGGTGAGCAGTACGGGAGCTACCATTCTGGACGACATTGAGGCACTGCCCCACGGCTTGCTCTTCTGGCGTGCCATGACACAGTGGATAGGCGGCCTGGGAATCATCATGTTCACCATTGCCGTACTGCCCATATTCGGTGTCAGTGGCTTACAGGTATTTGCAGCCGAGGCCAGTGGTCCCACGCACGACAAGGTGCATCCCCGCATCGGCATCACGGCCAAGTGGATTTGGAGCATTTACGCAGGTCTCACCGGAGTACTCGTGGTATTGCTCATGCTGGGCGGCATGGATTGGTTCGACAGCATTTGCCACGCTTTCGCCACCACGGGTACGGGCGGATTCTCCACCCGCCAAGCCAGCATCGCCTTCTATCATTCTCCCTATATAGAATATGTGATTTCCATCTTCATGTTCGTTTCCGGCATCAACTTCTCACTCCTGCTACTGTTCATTAACCGAAAATTCAAAAAGGCTATACTCGACGCCGAGTTAAAGTGGTACTTTTGCTCGGTAGTGGCGTTCACGGCTATCATTGCCGTCATCCTCTATTACACCAGCCCGATGGGAGTGGAAGAGGCTTTCCGCAAATCGCTGTTCCAGGTAGTGTCGTTGCATACTTCCACCGGCTTTGCCACCGACGACTATATGCTGTGGACACCCGTCGTTTGGGGACTGCTTACCATCACCATGATTATTGGTGCTTGCGCAGGCAGCACGACCGGAGGCCTGAAATGCATCCGCATGGTTATCCTGGCCAAAGTATCTAAGAATGAATTCAAGCATATACTTCATCCCAATGCCGTGTTGCCGGTCAGAGTCAACAAGCAGGTAGTCTCTCCCTCCATCGTCTCTACCGTACTGGCGTTCTGTTTCCTTTATTTCATCGTCATCATTCTCAGCATATTGCTCATGCTTGCCATGGGAGTAGGATTCAATGAGTCGGTAGGTTGCGTCATCTCTGCCATCGGCAATATGGGTCCCGGACTGGGCGAGCTGGGTCCTGCCTATTCGTGGAATACACTACCCGATGCAGGCAAGTGGCTGATGTCGTTCCTCATGCTACTTGGCCGCTTGGAGCTGTTTACACTATTGTTGCTCTTCACACCCGACTTTTGGAAAAGGAACTAACGGGAAGTCGGTCACGATTGTTTTGAAAAAGCATGAAACGCCAACCCTTCCGGCAAATATAAAAAAAGTGCTAAAAAGTTTTTTTTTGTAATCCCCGCCTAACAAATTACAAGAGAATATTGTACCTTTGCACACCGAAAAACAAGGAAGATAAGAGTGGTTGTCATTATGGGACAGTGTTTAAAATATCTTATAATAGCCTTACTCGCCGTAGTGTTGCACAATAGTGTCGCCAAAACGGTGAGCACTGCCACCCCCACCCCTCCTCCTTCTTCCATCGAGCAATGCACACTGAACCAGGCTTCTACAACCCAACAGGCCATTCAAAACTTCTACAACCATCTCCCCTCTTTATCAGTGTGCCTGAATCATACCCATACAACCTTTCTGTTCGAAAGCAAGTGTATGCAACTATTGATAAAACACTTCTGTCTGCAACATATCACTCATACCCATCAATTCAATGCATTGATGGCCTATGCTCCATGGAATCAACTCAGACCACGAGACTACTATGTAGTAGGACTTAGAAAGATATTGGTATAGAATTTTCCTCTCACTTCCCTCAAATTTTGCCCATCGGCAAACCAACTTATCACATACAGACATATTATTTTAGAGTATTATCATCATTTATACAAAATATGAATTTTACTTTATTAGTCACCGTCTTGTTGACGGCAATCATTTTTGTGGGCCTTGTCATCGCCATATCAAAGGTGATTTCACCCCGTTCGTACAATCCGCAAAAGATGGAACCATACGAATGCGGTATCCCTACGCGCGGCAGGTCGTGGATGCAGTTTAAGGTAGGATACTACTTGTTTGCCATCCTGTTTTTGATGTTCGAAGTAGAAACGGTATTCCTGTTTCCGTGGGCCATAATGGTACGTGAAGTAGGTCCGGCATCGCTGCTCAGCATCGCTTTCTTCTTTTTCATTTTAGTGCTGGGTCTGGCATACGCCTGGCGGAAAGGAGCGCTGGAATGGAAATAACGAAAAGGCCAAAAATCAAGTCCATCCCCTACGAGGACTTTGTAGACAACGAAACCTTGCAAAAGCTGGTGCAGGAGTTGAACGCCGGTGGCACGAACGTCATTGTCGGCGCACTGGACGACCTGATTGACTGGGGACGCAGTAACTCGCTTTGGCCATTGACGTTTGCCACGAGCTGTTGCGGTATTGAGTTCATGGCCGTGTGTGCTGCTCGCTACGACATTGCCCGCTTCGGATTCGAGGTAACACGTAATAGTCCGCGTCAGGCCGACGTCATCTTGGTAAGTGGAACCATAACCAACAAGATGGCTCCCGTACTGAGGCGTCTGTACGACCAAATGCCTGACCCCAAGTACGTGGTGGCAGTAGGTGGATGTGCCGTCAGCGGTGGTCCGTTCAAGAAATCGTATCACGTAGTGAATGGCGTTGACCAGATTCTGCCGGTTGACGTATATATACCAGGCTGTCCGCCCCGTCCCGAAGCCTTCCTTTATGGCATGATGCAACTGCAACGCAAAGTGAAGGTTGAGAAATTCTTCGGAGGAACAAACCGCAAGGAGAAGAAACCTGAAGAACTGTAAGAATTTAAATTTTGAACTTTAAATTCTAAATTAAGAATCTAAGAATTAAATCAGAAGCATGAACCTTGAAGCCCGCCATCCCGAACGGATAACTCTTCATTCTTCATTCTTCACTCTTCATTAAAAAAAGATGGATTTTATATATATCAAACCGCAAGACCTGCTCCAAGAAATGCAACGACTGCGGAACCAAGAACAGATGGACTTCCTCGAAAGCCTCACCGGCATGGATTGGGGAGTACCTGCCGAAGGTGATGCACCGGAGAAACTCCGCGGCCTCGGCGTGGTCTATCATCTGGAATCGACCCAAACGGGAAAACGGTTGGTTGTAAAGACTTCGACCACCGACCGCGAAACGCCTGAGTTGCCATCAGTAACAAGCATTTGGAAAGGTGCCGAACTGCCGGAACGCGAAGTATATGACTTCTTTGGCATCATGTTCGTAGGACATCCCGATATGCGCCGCCTCTTCCTGCGCAACGACTGGGTAGGTTACCCTCTGCGTAAGGACAATGACCCTGAAAAAGACAACCCGCTGCGCATGACCAACGAAGAATCTGTAGATACCACGCAAGAGTTGGAACTGACCGCAGACGGACGCATCAAAGAAAAACAAAACGTACTCTTCGGTGACGATGAGTATGTAGTGAACATCGGTCCGCAACACCCCGCTACACACGGTGTACTCCGTTTCCGCGTATCGCTGGAAGGCGAGGTTATCCGCAAGATTGACGTAAACTGCGGATATATCCACCGCGGCATAGAGAAGATGAACGAAAGCCTCACTTACCCGCAAACATTGGCCCTGACCGACCGTTTGGACTATCTGGGAGCCATGCAGAGCCGCCATGCCCTGTGTATGTGCATCGAGCAGGCAATGGGTGTAGAAGTGAGCGACCGCGTGAAGTACATCCGTACCATCATGGACGAGTTGCAACGTATCGACTCGCACATCTTGTTCTTCGCTTGCCTTTGCCAAGATATGGGTGCCACGACGGCATTCCTCTACGGATTCCGCGACCGCGAGAAGTTGCTGGACATCTTCGAGGAAACTTGCGGCGGACGCCTCATCCTGAACTACAACACCATTGGTGGTGTACAAGCCGACCTCCATCCCAACTTCGTGAAGCGCGTGAAAGAATTCATCCCCTATATGCGCAAGAACATTCAGGAATACTACGATATCTTCGTCGGCAACGTCATTGCCCAGCAGCGTCTGAAAGGTATCGGCATACTGAGCCGTGAAGATGCCATCTCATTTGGTGCCACGGGTGGTACAGGCCGTGCCAGCGGATGGGCGTGCGATGTGCGCAAGCGCATACCCTACGGTGTCTATGACAAGGTGGACTTCAAGGAAATTGTCTATACCGAAGGCGACTGCTTTGCCCGCGTCATGGTACGTATGGACGAAATCATGGAGAGCTTGCATATCATCGAACAACTGATAGACAACATCCCCGAAGGAGCTTATCAGGAAAAGATGAAGCCCATCATCCGCGTACCCGAAGGTTCGTACTACGCAGCCGTAGAAGGTAGCCGTGGTGAGTTTGGCGTATATCTGGAGAGCACGGGCGACAAGACACCCTATCGCCTGCACTATCGCGCTACGGGATTGCCGCTGGTAGGCACCATCGACACCATCTGTCGCGGAGCCAAGATTGCCGACCTGATAGCCATCGGTGGTACATTGGACTATATTGTGCCCGACCTTGATAGATAACATTTTTAATGAAGAATGGAGA
>JAUNJD010000242.1 GCA_030523205.1 Bacteroides sp. | reverse complement strand
ATCCATTATCCATTAATCAAAGTTCGTCACGTACGGCAACGACAGCCTTGTCCGCTCCACAGCTCCGGTTTCGGGGTTGACAAAGGTGATGGAACCTTGCACAAAGGAGAGGGCTGACTTCTTCTGTTGCAGAGCGGTGAACTCGCCTTCGGCCAACGCCTTTATTTGCAGTACGCCCTTCGTCTTATATACACCGTCGATGTCGTCGAAGACGATGGGAGCCGAAAAGTCGGGCACGTGCAGCTCTATCGACTTCAGACCGAAGGCCGTGCCGCCACGGTTGTTCAGCGTCAGGCGGATGTTAAGGTTGAACACCTTGCGCGATGCAGCATCCACGGAATCGGCTGTCAGTATAAGCTTGCCCTCGGGCACCACGCAGAAGCTGCCCTTACCCGTCACGGTTTGGGCATCGGCCAAATAGGCCTTGTGTTCCAACTTCTTCCCGTCGATGCGGAACACGATGCTGAGGAAGTTCTCTTCTTCGGGCAGGCAGTCGATGGCATCGTAGGTCACGATGAACATTCCGTCCGTAGGAACGGCGCTGAGCTGTGCGGCGCAGTTGGATGTCACTTTCGGAATCACCGACACACGCACCGGACTGCCTTCGAG
This sequence comes from Bacteroides sp., assembly GCA_030523205.1. Lineage (GTDB taxonomy): Bacteria > Bacteroidota > Bacteroidia > Bacteroidales > Bacteroidaceae > Bacteroides. The sequence continues at coordinate 4,997 of JAUNJD010000242.1, read as the reverse complement.
CAGCACCTGACACTGATACTTGCCATCTTCCACGAAAGTGCCCACTACGGAGAGGGCATCGTAGAGCTGCTTGTAGCGCGTCTTCAGCCCGGTCACCTGCGTCAGTCGCACTTCGTCGAAGAAGTATTCCTCCAGCGTGGTGAGCTGCGTGATGCACGACTTGATTTCCTCCACGGCCTCTATCTCGTTAATTTTCTGTTCCAAGGCTTTGTACTCGGCCACCTTCTCGGCATCCAAGGCTTCGAACTCGGCCAGCAGCTTGCTGTGTTCGGCATCGGAGAAGGGGTAGAGCACGGAGTAGTTGTACGATTCGCGCTTGGTGGACTTGTCCTGCACCTTCTCCCAATAGACGGCTTCTATCTTCGAGGACGATATGCCTTTGAGGAAAGGCAGGTTGGCCGACTTTATCTTCGACAGGCGGTCGTACGATTCGCGCGAATCGATGTTGCCGTTTACGTTCACTTCGGACATTTGGTTGGTCTGCGTCACGGCTACGTGGCTGGCCACTCCCTCGATGATGCGCTCCGTCACCTCCGTCATGGCCTTGTCCTGTGCTTCGGCCAGCGTATTGGCTACGACGGACACCACCAGATGGTCGTCGGCCACCGTACCTACCCACGAAGGCATCTTCTTGGAGCTTTTCTGTATCACTTTGGTCTGGGCACCGGCTGTTGCCGTCAGCAGCAGCAAGGCGCACAACGTTCCTATCAATCGTTTCATAGGCTATCGTTTTTTTGAGTTTTTTTCTTTAGGCTACCATTCCACCGGCAGGTTGCGTATGATGACTTTGGCATCCCTTATCTTCAGCTCGATGAAGCTGAATCCGGCGATTTTCTTCGATACATTCAGCACGTAGTAGTCCTGCTTCACCTTGACATTGGAAGGAAGCTTCGCGTCATGCCACCAATTGTTGTCCGACAAAGCTGCCTTTCGGGTACACTCCTCGCCATCGATGGTGAAAGCCGAAAGGAACGACACACCGGTAGATAGGATATTGTCGTTGCGGTTCACCACTTCCAGTTGTATGGTGATGCGCTTTTGGGTGGTGTTGCCGTAGCAGCGCAGCACCCTGACGTCGAGGTCGGTCACCGAGATGGAGATTTCGCAGTCCAAGTCTTCCGGCTCCTTCTCCACCTCCACGATGACGGGCTTCTCAACCACCTTCTCCACAACGACGGGTTTCTCTACCACCTTTTCCACCTCTACTATCTTCTCCACTTCCACGGGCTTCTCCACTACGCGCTCCACGATGACCGTGTCGGGGCCGGCGGGAATGTACTTCACCAGTTCGGCTTGCAGCACGGAGGCCTGCTCGTAGCAGGGCAGGGTCTCGGATATGGCCGACAGATAGGCAAGCGCTTCCTGATACTTTTGCAGGTCGTACAGGCCTTGTGCCTTCTGCAAGATGGTGGCGCAGTTGGCGGCGTAGTAGTCTTGTATCTTCTGACGGGTGATGCGGATGAAGCGGGTGAACTGCGTGTCGGTGGTCTTGATGTTGCTAATCATGGTCTTCAGAGCCTTCTCGGTGCCACCCGTGCCGTTGCCCCGCACGGGGATGGTCATGGAGTAGTACATCGTTCCATCGACGGAGTTCTTGGCGAACAGGGTCAGTTCGCCCTTCACCACCGACACGTCCTGCATCAGTCCTTCAGCCGTCAGCTCGTCCGTCAGCTGGAGCACCGGCTCGATGGCGAACACGTTGTATGCATTGGCAGCCGCCGCACTGTTGCGGTTGAGTATCTGCTTGAGTTTCAAGTCCAGCGATTCGACCACCGACTGTGACAAATCGCCCTGTGCCGACTTCTGCAACGTAAACTGAATGTCTCCCTGTGCCAGGGCGGCGTTCAGTACGCCTGCACACATCAGCACGAACAACCAAATTTTCTTCATGTCTTTTGTCTTTTTAGGTTTACACTAACGGATAGTGCCAGCCCGCAGGCGCAGGCACTATTCCACCTTTATCACCAGCTTCTGCCCCATGGCAGTCACCGTGGCCTTATAGTCGTCGCCCAGTTGCTCCTTGAAGAACTTGCGCACCTCGCTGCCAAAGTTGGAGAGGGTGTAAGAACGGTTCTTCTCCGTATTCCACAAGGGGATGTTCAGGCGGATGTTGATGTACTTGGCGGTGCTGTTGCTCATGTCATACACGCCTTGGAAGCTGTGGGCACGCAGCCATTCGTCGAGGGCATCCTTGAAGAAGTCGCCCGTGCCGGGAGAGTCTTGGTCGAAGTCCCACTCGGTGACGGACTGCGACAGACCGACTTCGATGAACACCTCACGGCCCTTGCTCACCATGTCTTGGAAGGCTTGGTCTAGGCGGGTGAAGAAGTCCTGCTGTATCTTCTCCACAGCGTAGGTAGCCAGACGGATGGAATCCTTCGTCATGTATCGGCCGCCGGGGAAGGAGGCTGTGGCCAGATTACCGCTGGTCTGCTTCTCCACGGCACGCAGCGAAAGGGTACACTCGTTGCTGTTGCCCGAACCGACGACGGACACATCTACCGTCACCACGATGTCGCCCGGCAACTGCTGCACCAGCATGGTGGCGTCGTCGGTCTGATTGTCCGACTGCAACAGCGAGGAGGTGGTGGAGTTCTGCAACTGACTGATGAAGTCGCGCGTCTTGTATCCGTTGTCCTGAAACTTGCTCGTCACCTGGTCGATGACCGAACGGTAGAGCTGTCCGGCTTCCACCTTGGCACGCATGGCGGCAAAGCTATAGCCCTCGGAGGCCTTCATGGCCGGCACCACGACGATGGTGGGCGTCAGTGCCGCCGTGGCGTTCACGGCCTTCGCGTCGGACCATCCGGGATTGAGCGTGGCATTGTTGCGCAGCAGCTCGGCACGGAGCGACTTCAGCCGTATGGTGACGCGCACCGTCACGCGCTGATGGCCGGCTATCTTCTCGGTGTCGGTCGTTTCTACCTCGCCACTGATGTAGCTGATGTAGCGCGACTCGGAGAAGAAGCGGTAGGTGAACCCCTTCGGCTCGGAGGCCATCATTGCCACACCGTTCTTCACCCCTTCGACACCGGAGTGCAATAAAGCATTAAAAGCCGACTTTGTGGCAAGGTCGGCAGCATCTTTCTTCTTTTCACCCGTAGCAGTGGCCAGCAGAGTGACCGACTCGTCGCCGTCCATCTGCACCAGGCTTACTTCGTCGGAATAGTTCTGAGCGCAAAGGTTGGCGCACAGAAGCATCCCCAACAAAAACATCCAGCAATGTTTCATTCGTTCCTATTTTAATAAAAAACAGATTTCACAAGCCCCATCGCCTTTCATCGACAATGAAGACTTGCGAAACCTTATGTTAATATGATTACAAACTATTCAATGCGCCACCGGCCTTGTCGAGCAAGCTCTTGGGCTTCTGCATCGTCTTGATGATGATAGTCTGTCCGCCATCGATGGCATCCTTTATCTCCTTGCCACCTTTCTTCACTTCACAAAGGGTGAGGTCGCCGCCTTCTACGGCTTTCACTTTCAGCTGACCGATTTCCTTCTGTGAAGTACGGCCTGCCACCTGACGTTCGATGCACGCACTGAAATAAGCGCCTTCGCCCACTCCGTGGTCGGAACCCAGACTGATATATACTTCTTCGGCCTTATCCTTCTTGGTAGCCGAGATTTCGAGGATGACACCCTGCAACTTGAATGCATCGTCCACCAGCGTGCGCACAGCCTTGATGGCTTGGTTGCACACCTTGGACACGGCTTCGTCCTTCGTATCGGCCGTCACCAGGTTGGTGATGCCATCGCCATGCTTGAAGTTCTTGGTTGTCACCAGCTTGCCGTCGGCCGGATTGATGACTTTCAGTGTATAAGCACAAGTGGCTGTATAATAGATGTGTCCGTCGTCGGTCTTGTTCACATCGGTAACGATGGAGGTCACACGTCCTTGAATCAAGAAGTTGGCACCCTCGGAAGTCATCACCTTCAAGCGCTCCATATCGCCGCCGTCCGAAAGTTCGCCCGATTCGCGGCGCGACTGTTCGATGGCCAATGCCGACTGCGAATCCACGTCAATCAGTTCCACACGGTTGGTCTGATTGATTCCTTCTATCACACAGCTACGCAGATTTTCGGCCCAAGAGAACTTCACTTCTTGAGGACGGCTGAAATAATCAATGTACACATTGGGCTTGCCCGCGCTTTCTTGTGAATAACCCGGCAATGCCATTAATGCGCTAAGCGCGAACAACACGGCAACCTTTGTTGCCAAAAAGATTTTTTTCATATAACGATAATTAAATTAATGTGAAACAGGAATCGTATGCAGACACCGGCATTCACTTGTTTATAATTGATTATAATTCATCATTTACGCCTACTCCAACGCATCGGAGCAGTTTTGTTCTTGTTTGCTATCAACTAAAATTATCGTGCGATGTCGCGTCACATTAACTGGTTCTGGGCGTTTGTCATGTATGTTGACAAAGATAGGCATTTATAAGTCTTGCTTATATACACTTTAATTATTATATTTGCCCAAATAATTAAAAAATTATCCAAATATTTACGATATGAAGGATTTAACAAACAAAGCACACGGGCAAAAGCTGCAAATGCTACGCCAACAAAGAAACTTGACGCAGGAGCAGATGGGCGAAAAGCTGGGCCTCTCCACCAGCGCATACTGCAAAATAGAGTACGGAGAAACCGACCTTACACTGAGCCGCCTGCAACGCATCGCCGACATTCTGGGCATGAGCTGCCTGCAACTGTTCCGCTTCATCACCGACAGCGAAAAGGATGCCGAACCCTCCGACAAGGAGCTGGACAGCCTGCGCGAACTGCTAAAAGCCGCCAACCGAACCGTAGATCAACTGAGCCGGAGGGTGGACCAACTGGAACAACTGACAGCCCGACTGACAGAGGCCATTATGCCGAAGGACTGACGCATAACCACCGAACAACAACGTCTTACCTATCCATTATCTTTCACCCGCTGAACGAACACCGAAAACATGGGGATGTTTTCACCCAAAACATGGGGA